>JAXHTB010000069.1:0-12956 GCA_034190185.1 Spirochaetota bacterium
GGATTGTTGAATATTCATATCGTAAATATATGTCTTATAATGCCTGCCTGTATAATGCTAATAAGATCTCTTTATCCTGATAACTATTCAATTAAGTTTGTACGATTTTGTATAATTATATCTATTGTCTCAATGATTACCCTCTTCATGTCCAGTTTTCAAATGTCCCGATATATCTTTTATATCTATTTCTTCATTTGCCTTATTGGCATGGTGTACGCTATATATGATATAATAAAGGCCCTCATAAATAAAAAGAATGATGCTGCCATTTTTTTGTCTGGTTTTATCCTATTTTTTCTTATAGCAGTCAACGACATGCTGTATGATTTGAGGATTATAGATACATTAGTGCGATTCCCCTTTGGAACACTTATTCTCTGTTTTTCCATGGCTGTTGTAATATCATTAAGATCCGCGCGGGCCTTTTCGGCCGTGGAGAAACTCTCTAGTGAGTTGGAACAAAAGAATATTGCCCTTATCAAGATGGATAAAATCAAGGATGAATTCCTTGCCAACACTTCTCATGAGCTTCGGACTCCGCTACACGGCATAATCGGATTATCTGAATCCATAATTAACGGCGCAAAGGGCAAGTTGCCACCTCAGATACATGAAGACATCTCCCTTATAGCATCAAGCGGGTATAGGCTGTCGAATCTTGTAAATGACATTCTTGATTTTTCAAGTATGAGACATGATGAACTGGAATTAAATTTAAAGCCCATTGATTTATATTCATTAACTAATCTTGTATTAAGACTCACCTATCCCTTAATTGGAAATAAATCCCTGGAGGTTATTAATTCTATTCCCCGGCAGATGCCTTATGCTATGGCAGATGAGGATCGTATAAAACAGGTTATGCACAACCTGATTGGGAATGCTGTACAGTTTACAAATAATGGGACTATTGAGATTTCCGCTTCTGTAATTCATTCCAGGGATGAGAAACCGGAAAGCTATACCGAATCTGGCAGTATGATTGAAATTCAGATATCTGATACTGGAATCGGCATCCCGGAACAGTATATGGATAAAGTATTCGACGCCTTTCAGCAGGTGGATGGCACTGAATCACGTCCTCATACTGGAATCGGCCTTGGCCTTGCAATATCCAAACAGCTTATAGAGATGCATGGAGGGACTATCCGGGTAACATCAGAGCTGAATATGGGATCAACCTTTATCTTTACACTGCCTGTATCATATAATACTGTAATTGATAGATCAGAGATAAATTCTGCCACAGACAACACGACAATCGTATTTCCCATAGAGGCTCAGATTGCTCCTGTATCGGTTGATATTGATTTTGAAGATAATCCTGCTATTCTTATTGTTGATGATGATCCTGTAAATATCCACATCCTGCAAAACTCTTTAGCCCCTAAAAAATGCAGCGTTCTAAGTGTGATGGATGGATTTAAGGCCGTTGAGCTAATAGAGAGCGATGATTCAATTGACATTGTTTTGCTGGATATAATGATGCCTATTATGTCAGGGTACGAGGTATGCCAGAGGATTCGCGAAAAACATAGTCCTGAAGAGCTTCCTGTTATAATGCTTACTGCAAAAAACTTGCTCTCTGATATAAATACCGGTTTTGAGGTTGGGGCAAACGACTATATTGTAAAGCCTTTCCAAATAAATGAACTTCTAACCCGGATAAGCACCATGCTTAAGTTAAAAAATATCCGGAGAAACGCTGCCTCGAGCATATCCATAACAGATCGGAGCAATAATTATTTCTTTGAATTCAGTGAAGTATTATATCTCACAATTCGTTCTAAAAGTGTAATTATTCATTCCCATAAACAGGACATAGAAATTAATGTTATGCTGAAGGATATAATAAATAAACTGCCCACAGATATATTCACAAGAATTCATAAGCAATATATAGTAAACATTATGTATATACTTAAAATTTCTCATGTAATATCAGGCAGATATAAGGTTACTCTAAAAGATGAAAACGAGACTGATCTTCCTATTGGCCGCACATACATTGACAACCTCAGAGAAAAAAAATAGTATTTACCCGCACCGTTTAATCCCCTTAACGCACCGTTTAATCTCATCCCCTTGATTATCATTATTTTAATTATTATCAATAAAGTATAAAGGCATAAAATTTACTATTTATAAAAGATAGGGTAATAGTTCACCGCATAGGTGCAGAGGTCGCGAAGGTAAATTAATGTCTTTCTGTAGCTGATTGGATGGCAAATTGAATCTATCCAGCCTTTTATAAAGGTGATAAATTATAAATGTCTTAGCGAAATCGTTTATTTTACCTTTTGCAATAACAGCAGAAAGAAAAAAATTATCTTTTGTTTTCGTGCTTTGCGTCTTTGCGGTAATTAATTCTTTTTTTTAATATGGGTGAACTATTACAAGACAGGAAAATTGTTGTACAGCATTACACCATATAAATATCTCTAATTCAGAGATATATTCTAACCAAAATCCATCAATTAAAATATTGTTGTATAACTCCTGATAGATCATCAGTTTGGATAATTTTGATAACCTTAAGATAGGCTTAAAACCCAAAGACAGAAGCCTACTCATATTTTGAAAGTCTATTTTGTGGAAGTTATGGAAGTGTATTATAAAATATAATTTGGGGGTAATCTATGAAGAGAAATTTAAGCGCATTAATAACGAGTCTATTTCTAATTTTCAGTATCGCTTTTATCGGTTGTGGTGATGACAGCGGAGGGTCCGATTCTTCCGAAGCTAATGAGATAACATCATTTTCATTTACCGCAGAAGCTAACCCGGGTTTAAGTGAAGACGTCAATGCAGACATTACAGGCACGCAAATTGCGGCGACAGTTCCTTACATTGACACAACTGCACTTGTGGCAACATTCAGCACAGATGGAGCATCGGTTCAGGTTGGAGAAACAGCGCAGGAGAGTGGCGTTACTCCAAATGATTTCACAGGTGCGGTTACTTATACAGTAACTGCAGAGGATGGAACAAAACAGGATTATATAGTGACCGTGACTGTAACAGAAGCATCAGATGCCAAAGGAATAACATCATTTATATTTACAGCTGATCTAAATCCCACTTTGAGTGAAGATGTGGAATGTTCAATCGAGGGCACAAAAATATTTGCGCCAATCTCTTTTGGAACAGATGTAAGCTCTTTGATACCGGTTTTTACAATAACAGGTGTGTCAGTTACTGTTGATGAAACTGTTCAGCAAAGCGGGTTAACAGCAAATGATTTTGCCAGTCCTGTTGTTTATTCAGTTACAGCAGAGGACTCTTCCATACAGGAATATGTGGTTACTCGTATGGTTATTGTTGATGAAAATAATTTTTTGATGGGATATTCGGGCTTCCAGAATGCAACAGAACATGATGTAACATTAAGCAGCTTTATTATAAGTAAACATGAGATTACAAATCAGGAGATAGTTGATGTTTTTAACTGGGCAAATTCACAGGATAAATTTGGAGAGATAAATATTTCCACAGTTACTAATAGTGAAGACAGCCAGGAACTGCTGGACCTTAATGACGACGATTGTCAAATAGAATATAGAAATGGAGTATTTTTAACCATGGATGGAATGGGTGACAATGGCGAGGGCGGCAATGTTGATATTGCAAATTATCCATGTATAGAGATAAGCTGGTATGGTGCTGCTGCATTCTGTAACTATTTAAGCCAGAAAGAGGGATTAACCCCATGTTATGATCTTAGTGACTGGAGTTGCAATTTTGAAAATACTGGCTACAGGCTTCCGACAGAGGCTGAATGGGAATATGCAGCAAGATATATCGATGCTGACAGTTTTCGTACAGGTGACAGCTATAGCGGAAGCGACATAGCAGACGATGTCGCCTGGTATGGCGATAATTCTGATGCTACTCCGCACAGCAATCTGGATAGCATTAACGGTATGGGAACTCATCAGGTTGGCACAAAAGAAGCAAATGAATTAGGCCTTTTTGATATGAGCGGAAATGTATGGGAGTGGTGTAATGACTGGATTGGCTCTTATGGAAGTGAATCGATAACTGATCCAATAGGTCCCGAAATCGGTGATACTAAGGTTATTCGCGGAGGATTCTGGGGGAATGAAGCTCTAGATGGAGATATCATTGAACTAAAAGTATCCTACCGTAATAGCCATTTCCCTGAAGAATCATTCAATTCAATAGGATTCCGACTTGTACGGTCACGGATTTCTCCATAAATTAAGTAAATTATAAGAATTAGACAGGATGCTTAAAGCAATGGCAACGGCAGCCTGAAAATATGTTTATTCTGCTGATGTGGATTTCACAAGAAGCGCAGATGATTTGTAAGTTCAAACTGATTTTAGAGACAACGATGAAGATGAAGGTTAATCAGATTGTTTTATTAAACGCAAAGGCGCAGAGGTCGCAAAGGATCGCAAAGAAAAGAAAAAAAATAGAAATAATTATTCATAAGAATGAAAAAATCCTGCTTCTTTCCCATTATTACTCAAGTAGAATTGAAGAACGATTTATTTCTTTGCTTTAACATGGATTGTCTGAAATCAGTTTGAACTTATGATAATTCAAAGTTATTTTTTTACATTTTACATATTTATAAATAAAATATTTCACTAAAGGAGGGAAGAATATGAAGATACTTCAAAGTTTTTTTCTGTTCTTCATCAAAACTACTGTAGGAACTTTTATCTATTTACAAAATCGCAGGGACCTCGGTATAAGGATTGCGACGCTGATGCTGGTTATGTGCCTGCCATTCTATTTAAGCTGTAAAAACAGTGGAGATACTGATTTAAGCAATACCCAGCATTTAATAGCTGAGCCTGTAAATACTGAACCTGAGGGAGATGACCCTGCAGGTGATCCCGAAGAGGGTCCTCCTGTTGATGATTTATTTAAGCTTGCTCCGAATGAGTGGACACCCTTGAGATCTGTGGGAGGAGCTGTTGATCCGGTTGGCACAACCCTTCCTGATGACTTTGACGGCGATGGATTAGCTAACGATAAAGAAACAACCACAAATATATGGGTAGCCGATTATCCGGTAATAGAGACGAATGTTGCGCCTCCGGTTACAATGAAGATCGAGATACTGGAGACCGGCCATACAGAGTCAGTGGAAATCTCTTCAGAGATAACATCGGACGATACTGTAAAAACAAGAGATGCTTCCACAGAGAATATTCACAGAGATGAGCTTAACACACGAACTGTGCAATATCAGGATTCGTACAATGAATCAAGCAGCGATTCATCATCATCTTCAGAATCAGAGTCATCAGAGAAGCATAAGTCGGGTCAGGGCAGCGTCCTATGGGGGCTTGCTAGCGGAGGAGGAAGTAAAGGCAGTAGTTCTTCAAGCTCCAGCTCTGTATCAGAGTCGCACTCCGAAGCCTATGGCGAAACCACAACCAAATGGGCTGACAAACCTTTTAAGGATAATCTTAATAGAAATGGAAACGCGCTAAAGACTAACGAGGCGTCGAAGAATGCGCGCCAGATGAGAAGCGAAATCAGGGAAAAGGTTACTACAACATACGAGGTAACGCCCAATGCCGGTTATGTAAGGGCTGCGCTCTATATTCATAATTATTCTGTTAATATGCCTGTTAAATTAACTAATATTCTCTGTTCCTTTATGTTCGAGACCTTTGAGGGACAGCTTATACCAGTTCAGAGTTTCCGGTTGAGAAACGATGATTACTCCTTCTTCAGCATAGAAATATACGGAAACGACACAGTGGGACCCTATGTTATTGAACTCTCTAATCTGAATACAAACGAGATAAAAGAGGCTATTGCAAAGGGATATAATCCGAAAATATTTATTATAGATTATGAGATGACACATGTAGCTGATTCAAATTATAAACTTGCGCTTGGCGAAAGTTTTACAGGGGATAATCTAAAGATAATTGAAGAGAACGCCAAGGGAAGAACAGCAGGCATAAAGTTTATCGGTCCTGGAATGCGCGAATTTTTCCGTGTAGCAGCCTTTGATACTGACGGGAACGAGAGCCGAAATAGCGCCCAAGGCGTAGAGAACGTGTCCCCTGGCGTTTCCCTGGAAAAAGCGCTAAGAAGAATCTCTTACTCCGGTATTTCCATCGAATTTGCTTATTATATTATTGACGCCACATGCATGATTCCGGAGATGAGCGAGCCAAGGTTCCTTGTTCGCACCGTCAAGAGTGTCGGTGGTATTGAAACAAGAATGCCGGCGGCTTTAGATGCTTTTGGGAATCCTTATACTGTTACATATAATGGTGAGACCGTGTTTGTAACAAAACCGATATGCGAATGGGAAAATGAAGATTTCCTGAATTTTCGTAGATGGGTTCCTTTGTCCCAGGCAAAATACTATTTCCATGCGGCTGATGTTTTGGATGAAAACTTTGAAAATGATCCTGAAAGATATAATTATACAGATGCTGATGGAATAACATGGAGTATTCCGGTTATAGAGGGGATAAAGAGCATCATCTGGCCGGGTGACCATTACGACCTTGTATGCCTGGACATGTCGGAATATCTGAATTCGGCAAGAGGTTTTGGAGGAAATCCGATAGATAGAGGCAGCGCTATAAATTTTAATACAAGTTGGGATTTAGCTGATCTTGGCGAATATCCCTTTTACCCGGATATTCGCTCAGTTTATCTTGGTGAAGCCGGTCTGGGCGATACGCTGGAGTTTATCATCAAGCTGAATTCCACTAAATACCTTAACCCGGACTTTGGAGCGCCCGAGGTAACTGTGAATGCAGATATATATACCGATTTCGCCTACAATATAGAAAATAGCAAAAAAAATTTCTACATTGATGAAGCTGTCGATTTTGAGATCAGCTTTGGACTGAGCGGCGAATATGAGGATTGGGTAAACCTGTTCCCTGACAGGAGCCCTTATTCTTTATATAAAGATGATATTACCATTGTTGATAAAACGTGGGACTTCATGAAGCAGGAATTTACATTTGTGGTTCAACTTCCAACTGAGCTTGATGGGGTCGCTGAAGACGGCCCTGTTAAACTCTATATGCGCACTGCTCTAAATAATGCATACAGAGATTCTATATGGATACTGCCCTACAGTGAAGCAAAGAAGTTCAGGGGAGAGATATTTACTGATGTAAATAAAGGCGAAACAGAGATTAAAATATCTTCCGGCATGGGTGAAATAGCCGGCGGAGATATATTGGTTCTGTCGACAGGCGGCAGCAACGTCACCACATACCAGATTGAAAATGTCTCGCAGAATGATTCCCTTTACATAGTGACCCTATCCCAGGAGTTGGTGGAGGATCATAATCATAGCGAATTTGTATATGTTGACCTTGATGAGCCCCTAACAGAGCCTGAAATAAGGCTTTCTATTGATCATACTTTTTTCAGTGACTGGAATGCAGATAACAGCGCAATCCCTCCTGTAAATCCGGATAGTTATATCCCACTTATGGTAGATAATAATCCTGTAGATTTTACCCCTGTGAAGGACCTTGGTTATGACACAGACTATATTGCCGGAAATTGGATAGGGAATAACAATTACAGCAATCCATACTGGAACAACTGGATCGATGCTTCATTTATTAACGGATTCCATGATCAAAATCTCGATCCATTCCTTCAAACCAGCCAGCCATCGTTTTTAAGGCTGTTGTCTAAAAATGATTCAGGGTTTTCCGGGGATGATATACAAATCAATAGTGATGCCATTACAAATGAACATTATCCACTGATAGTCGCATCAGGAGATAAAGCGCTGGTGGCATGGGATTCCTTTGGTGATGGTTCAACATCGCAACGTGATATTTATGGCCGTGTGGTAGATTTGTCAGGTGATCAGCCGGTCCTTTCAGGGGACGAGATTCCTATATGCACAAGAAGTGGTTATCAATCTCAGAAACAGATAGCAATATCAGAATCAGACACAGCGCTCGCTGTTTGGTCAGATGATTATGGGGTAGCAGATTTTGTGTGGGGTTCAACTAATAACTTTAAAAATATACACGGTCGTTTAGTAGATGTTTCAACAGGGGAGCTTGTTGGAGAAAGCGATTTCGTCATAAATACACATACTACTACTCATCCCGTAGAAAACGTTCAATTAGGCGCATCTCTCCCGCAATTGGCAATATCAGGAGACAAAGCGCTAGTAGTATGGCAGCATCTTGATTGCAGCAGTTGGTTTGTTTACCCGTTTCCGATTAATCTAACCTTTGCATTGACATTACATAATGATGTATATGGTCGAATTGTTGATACATCAACAGGGACTCCTATAGGCGCTGCTGACTTTCTGATCCATAGGGGCAGCGACCATGAACTTGGCGTTATACCTGGCAGCGTCTATCCGCAGATCGTAACAGATGGCGATCAGGCTCTGGTAATTTGGAATGTAGGTCGTTCTATCCATGGTTGTATAGTAGATATGTCATCTGGTACTCCTGTAGTAGGAGATCTATTATCTATCAGTTCATCTAATTATGCTCATACCAATATGAAATTATCAGCATCAGACGGCATGGCTCTTGTTATATGGCAGGATAACCGCACAGGGGAGTATGATATCCGCGGCCGTCTGGTAGATATTTCAACAGGGGATACTCAAGGCGCTGGCGATTTTCTCATCTCCACACATAACAGTATTCAAGGTTCTCCGCAATTGGCGACTTCAGGAGAAGATGCGCTAGTAGTATGGGATACATATTATTCCGGCAGGTATCATATCTATGGTCGTTTTGTGGATATGTCTACAGGAACTCCTTCCGGCACAAGCGATTTTCCCATTAGTACAAACAGTGCGAGAAATCATAACCTTCCGAAGCTTGCAATATCAGGAAACAGGGCGCTTGTAACATGGAGATTTGAAGATAGTAATGGATATCATGATGTCCGAGGTCGTTTAGTAGATATTTCAAGCAAGGTGCCTTTAGGCGGTAGTGATTTCCTTATAAATACAAATACTGATTATCATCAAAGAAGTTTAAATTTAGCAATCTCAGGGGGAAAAGCTCTTGTTGTATGGAACTCAGATCACTTGAAGGACAGCGGGCATCAAAGAGACATTATGGGACGAATGGCAGATATGAATGAGCTGGACAACTTTATGAAGGGATTTTGCAATTTTTTCACAGCGCCCCTCATAGAGAGAAATTATGAGGTGCAGGTCAGAATAAAGGAATAAGGGAAGCGGCGATTTGTATTGAGAAAATAATATTGTAGATTGAATGATTATTGGTTATGTATGGACGGTCAGTTAGCACCCTCCATATAAAATTCGTAATAGTTCAACCTCTGTCAAAAAATGAAAAATATTTACCGCAGAGGCGCAGAGAGCGCAAAGGAAAAATAATTTTTTTCTTTCTGCTGAGATTGTGAAAGTAAAATTGATCGCAATTATAAAAGGTTGGATAGTTAAATTTGCCGTAAGCTCTAACTGTTTTCAGAGAATCTGTTTAACGCGGAGAACGCAGAGACCACAAAGATGCGCAGAGTAATAAATTATAATTTTTCCGCGATTCTTTGCGCCCCAAGGGTACTTCTTCGCTTCGTTCAGGGCGCGCCTTTGCGGTAAAAAAATATACATCCATCACGGTCTCTGAAATAAGTTAGAGTTTACAATTTGCCACCCCCTCAACGACAGATTTGCGATCTCTGTGCCTCTGCGGTGAATTATTACTAAAATTCAGTTTCGCTGTATTATTTAAAATAGAATATGAAACCATTAAGGAAATGCAACCACATTGCAGTATTTTTTCATAATAGCTTTTCATACGGAAAGCAATTAAAGCATATCATCTTTCTGTTTATGATGCCATTACTCTTAGTCTATGGCGCTTGTGGAGATGATAAGGGCAAACAGGATTGGTCTATAAAACCTGATTTGCCTGCGCCTACAGGCTTCGATGCGCTTTCTGCATCCACAAATCAGAGTGGAAGACCTGATAACGCTTTATCCGAGGCAGATGGAATAGCAGGAGCATGTTATATTGGCCAACCGCAGATAAACAATACCGGCGCTGTCAGCATCAGCTATCCCATTGAAGTTCCTGAAGGTAGGGCCGGCATACAACCGGATGTGTCTCTTTTATATTCATCATCATCCGGCGACGGCCTTGTTGGAATGGGCTGGAATTTAAGCGCAGGCATGGGGCAGATATCAAGAGATGCTGATCATGGGCAGGTATATTATGATGACCAGATTAGTTTTACCTATAATGACGATGCGATGATGAAGGTTTCGGGTTCATCATCCAATGAAAACGGGATATATAGGCTTATTTGCGCGTCAGATAGTTCCCGTTTTTCCCGATTCGAACTTACTGATATTGAGAATGGCGGCGTATGGCGGGTTTATGATAATGCAGGAACAGTAATTGTGTTCGGAGAGGATAGTAATAGCAGGATATATAAACCAGAAGATATAACCAAAACTTTTCAGTGGCATTATTCAAGCACAATCGACCTGAACGGAAATTATATGCATGCAGCTTATGACCAGAGCGAGCATGATCAAAACAATGTGCTCTATTTAACGCAGATTAGCTATACCGGCAATAGCAATGAGAATATGCAGCCAAGGCAGTATGTTCGTTTTCATTATAAAGAGCGGAATCATTATTATATATCAAAAGCCCCTGGTTTTATAATGAGAATGACTAAACTTCTGGATGCCATTGAAATCGGTTGGGATGATGCAGAATTATGGCGCTATGAAATGGTTTACGAGACATCAGAGGACTCTAAGCGCCCTCTTCTTAAAACAGTAGAATCCACTCATACCAGCACAAATCCGGAGTTTATATATCAGCCGGCCCAGCACAACCTTGTTTGGCAATCGATAAATAATATCAACTATCAAGACACTGAGACCAATCCGGAAGCCACTGCATATTTTGAGGGCGATTTTAACGGAGACGGTATCTCGGACATGCTCTTCTTTAATCCAGACACAGGAGACTGGAAGGCAGTTGAAAGAACCCCGAGCGGGGGATACCGTTTCAGGCTCTACGGCAATAAATTCCAGGGATACGATAATTCTTCAAAGATCCAATGGTTCAAAGGCGATGTTACAGGAGATTATAATGGAGATGGAAGAGCGGATGTTGCCTTTTATCTTACAAAGGAGAGGGAGTTCTGGGTAGCAGAGCATGACGGCAACATATTTCAGTTTAAGATGTATGGCAGACTGCATCTTACAGATGTTGATATATTCAGTTGCGAGTGGTTTACCGGTGATTTTGACGCAAACGGCTTAACTGATGATGTGCTCTTTAATGAGCGCACAGGTGAGTGGATATTTATGAAGAACAATGGCGGCTCCTTTGAGTTTATTAAATTCTCAAAGCAATTTCAAAATCTCTTTCGTGATGACTATTCCCCTGACATCAGTTTCAACAGCCCTAGAACAGGTGATATCACACCTCAGGGAAGAGACCGTTCAAAGATACATTTCCTTACAGGCGACTACAACGGTGATGGTAGAACTGATATATCTTTCTATGATGAGCGTGACGCCAAATGGTGGGTTGGTGAAAATTATCGAGATGATGACATAGGTTCCAAACTGGAGTGGCGGCTTTACAAGGTTTTCACTGCGCCCGAAAAGGCGCTATTTGGATTTGACCGTTTCTCCGGCGATTTTAACGGCGATGGTTTTACTGACTTCTTGCTCTTTGACCGTGAACAGGGCGAGTGGATAATTGGCGAGACCGGCGACAATACCATACGCTTTAGGGTATTCTCACGAGCTCCGCAGTTTAAAGAGATCACTCGCTGGCTAACTGGAAATTTTAACGGTGACGGACGAACGGATATCGGTTTCTACTCCAAAACCGACAACAAATTCTGGATTGGCGAGGCTACGCCTGATGGATTCCGTTATCGAATATATAATGAACTGGGGTTCGGAAACAGCCCCGATCCTGACAGGGTAATGACAACGCCCCTGCCTGAGGATGATGTTAAGATCGAACAAACACGGGCAATTATTGCAGACAGCAGCAGAACAGCTATTGTAGATTATAAATACAACAACAATTATTATACAAACAAGGGCGAGATGCCCTTTGCAGGTTATTTCAGCACTGATGGCACGGGCAATCCGGAAGCCGGAGTATTGATTTTTGACAGGAATGATGATAGATTCTATTACTGTAAAGAGGGCAATGAAGAGCTTGAAGATACAGGTATTAGCATCGATATTGAGGATGAGAATATTCAACTGCAAAATGACGGCATGCCGGACAGGTATCGTAACTATGACGGCATTCTATACTATGAGAAGCAGCAATCGTACCAAACCCTTACACATCAATTCAATCTTATCTATGATGACAATGGCTTCAGGATAGATTCTGCAGCCACTTTTGAAGACGGCGATGGAGATGAAAGGATCGTTAATTTTGACATCGAAGAGAGCCTTAGCCTTGTGGATCAGTTTACTGCCAGTGACAGCAATAAATATATGCTCCTTCTTGACGATCAGCGGGAAGGCGGTGCACAGTTCTGCCTGTTTAATGATGCCGGGCTGATGGTAAATCGGTTTAATACTACAGGTTACGATTTTGATCATATTTTCCGAAGCGTCCCAAGCGGTGACAACAGGGCAAATCGTGGTCTATTCAAATTCTTTACAGGTAGATTTACAGCTCTCAGTAATGAACCTGCGCAGATACTGATGCTGGATATGACATTGACAACGCACAGTTGGTATCTTGGAAATCTTAATGGCTCAGATATAAACTTTATTCAGCTTACAGGGGATGTAGATTTTCCGATCAACAGCTACAGCGGACATAATTGCGTAAACGATGGCCTCGTATACACAACTGAACACGATTGCATGGTATCTTTTCATAAAATAAAAATTGACGCTCTCGACAATATCACTCAAATCGATTACGACCCGCTTCCGGAGAGCGTTGCCTTTAATGGCGAGTTCGATC
>JAXHTB010000007.1:0-26142 GCA_034190185.1 Spirochaetota bacterium
GTTCGGCACACCGCTGGCAGGATCAACTGTGAGCCCGGTAATTACGATTGTAGCGTACAAGGTCTGCAAGGCTTGTGCCGTATGGAAGTGTCACGCTGATGTCAGTTCCGCTGATTGTACAAGCATAATCAGTGCCGGACCATGTATTGTTGGCAGCTTCAAAGATGAAGCTTGTTATCGCTTTTTCGGATGATAAAGGTTCATCTTCTCCACTTCCTCCGTCTGTATCACAACCTGAACATCCCGAAAAAAGAATAACACTTAGAGACAATAATAGAACATAGAAAAGCTTAATTGTCTTTATGGTGTTTATCATAGTAGTATTCCATGAGCTTAATATTTTCATATAATTCATAATAAAACCTCCTTATTGGGGGTTTTTTTGATAATTATATAATATAAGCGTAAAAATAAGCTATATCGTGACATATTTTTTTTATTCGAAAGTGCCGAACTAACCGTATCTTGTTATATGCTGAACAGTATGATATAATCATCATCAAGATAATCCATAGACAATAATCTTTTAGCTGTAGGGGCGAACGGCCGTTCGCCCCTACAGCTAATTGTGTTTGTATCCTGATTGGTACTTCTCAGCAGGTCGACAGACTAGACGCTTTCGTTGAAGTGCTGATTGGTTTTCAAATACTTGTGGGTATTGTTTATGATGAGATTCATTATATTTTATATCGGAGCTGTTAATTCCGCGAATGGTAAGTTTTTTCTTGCAGCATCCAGGTTGATTATATATTGCTTGCTAATTTTACAGCCTCTTCCAGCGCTTTACCTATTGTTTCTGGGTTATTCCCGCCAGCTTGTGCCATATCCTTTCTTCCGCCTCCGCCTCCGCCAACGATCTTTGCTACTTGCTTTAGCATCTTCCCGCAATCAACCCCTTTCTTTACTGCATTATTTGTTGCAGCAAATAACAACAGCGCTTTGTTGTTAACCTTTGAACCGAAGCAGACAAGGGAGTCTTGCTCTTTAGATCTTATAATATCAGACAGTCTTCTCATCTCATCAGTATCAATTCCTTCAAATTGATGTGAAATTACCTTTATCCCGTTGGTAATAACAGCTTTTTCGATCATGGAATCAACTTCACATACCAGTGATTCTCTCTTCTGCTTCTTGATCTCCTTTTCAAGGTTGTTCAGTCTATTTATTATGCTTTCGACCTTATATGGTATGTCACTCTCGGGTACATTAAGCTCTTTTGATAGTTTATGCAGTATATTTTCCTGGGCTTTGTTCTTAGTCCATAGCCCTTTTAATGTAACTGCCTCTATCCGTCTAACACCGGCGCCGGGTGACGCTTCCCGTAATATTTTAAAAATGCCGATCTTTCCTGTGTTATCCACATGTGTTCCGCCGCAGAGTTCTTTGCTGTAATCTGCAATTCCTACTACTCTTACAATATCTTCATATTTTTCATCAAAAACAGCAAGGGCTTCAGTTTCTGTTGCCTTATCTAAAGTCATGATTTCTGTATTAACAGCTAGAGATTCCCATATCTTATGATTAACAAGGCTTTCCACCTCTTCGATCTCCTCCCTGGACATAGGATTAAAATGTGTAAAATCGAACCTCAATCTGTCCGGCTCTACCCTTGATCCTGCTTGATGAACATGATCTCCTAAGGTCTTTCTTAGAGCAGCTTGAAGTAGATGTGTTGCTGTATGATTAGCTCGTGTAAGATTTCTTTCAATATTTTCAATCTCGGTTTGTACCATATCATTTGTTTTAAACTCTCCTGACTGAACTTCGCCTTCATGAATAATAGTATTGTTTACTCTCTTGGTGTCGGTTACTTTGAAAACATTTCCTCCTGAGGATTTTATTATGCCCCTGTCACCGACCTGCCCCCCAGCTTCTCCATAGAAACTTGTAGCCTTTGTAATTATTATCCCTGTTTCTTTTTCACATAAACAGTCAACTATATCTTCATCCTTCCCAATTAAAAGAATATCTGATTCTGTTATGTTTTCGTCATACCCTGTAAATTCAGTTTCACCTGCTTTAACCGATAACGATTCAAAAAATTTCTCGTGTCCAGCATCTGAGCCTTTCCAGCTTTGCTTGCCCCTCTCTTTCTGGATATTCATTTCAATCTCAAAACCGGACATATCAACCTCAAGATCGCTTTCAGAAGCGATCTCTACAGTCATCTCTAGAGGGAATCCGTAGGTATCGTAAAGGACAAAAGCATCTTTGCCAGATATTTGCTTTTTCTGTTTTTGCTTAAGTTCATCAATAATTTCACTAAGTCTTTCCATTCCTATCTCAAGAGTTTCCAGGAATCTTTTTTCTTCACCCTGTATTACACTTTTAACATTTGAAGATGTTTTTCTCAACTCTGGATAGCACTCTCCCATTATTTCAACAATGGGATCTACAATTTTATGAATAAAAGGTTCTGTAATTCCTATCATTCTAGTGAATCTGAGAGCTCTTCGTAAAAGGCGCCGTAGAACATAACCCCTTCCTTCATTTGAAGGATAAGCTCCATCAGAGATAGCAAAGCAGAGAGCTCTTGAATGTTCGACTATAATATTTATTGGCGTGATATTATCATTTTCATATTTAAGGCTGGATTCATTGCAAATATATTTTACAAGTGAGTAGAGTTCATCAGTTTCATATATGGAATCAACATTTTGAACAAGGGTCGCAAGCCTTTCAAGGCCCATGCCTGTGTCTATACCTGTTTGAGGGAGAGGGTTAAGTTTGCCATTGACATCCTGATTATATTGATTGAACACAAGATTCCAGTATTCAAGAAATCGTTCACAATCGCATCCAGGTTTGCAATCAGGAGAAGAGCATCCATATTCAGCTCCCCTGTCGAGATACAGTTCTGAACAGGGACCGCATGCGCCACTTTCCCCTGCAGGTCCCCAAAAATTATCCTCTTTGCCAAGGCGGATAATTTTATTTTCTGAAACGCCAATATCCTTGTGCCATATTTCAAAGGCCTCATCGTCATCTAAATATATTGACACCCATATATCATCCTTTGAGAAGCTAAGTGTATCAGTAGAATAGTCCCATGCCCATCTAATAGCTTCTTTCTTGAAATAGTCTCCAAAAGAAAAATTGCCCAGCATTTCAAAAAATGTACAATGGCGTTTTGTCTTCCCGACATTTTCAAGATCGCTTGTTCTAAAACACTTTTGCACTGATGCTGCCCTTCTGTATTCCAGTTTGACACTTCCTGCAAACATAGGTTTGAATTGAACCATTCCTGCAGTTGTAAAAAGAAGAGTAGGGTCCTCCTTTGGGACAAGCGAACTTGAAGGAATAATTTTATGATCTCTTTCCTTAAAGAAGTTAAGAAATGAGTTTCGTAAATCGTTGATCATTAACATATCATTTGCCTTTATTGTATTATTAAATTAGTTTATTTCTTTATTTTTCAGTTGTGTCATCAACTCGACTTTAATATTTTATGACCGCATAATAAGAACAATGTATGCAATATGTCAATATAATAATTCTCTTATATTTGAAAGCATTTTAAAGATAAAGGCGTGTTTAATTGCTTGCCATCTGATTTAATATTAGAGAAACAGAATTCTGAAGCTAGAATAAGAATAATTATTATGTATAACTGTCTATCAGGTCTTTGTCAGGAATATGGCAGTATTGTTTACAGGAGGTGTTGGATGAATTCTTCTGTATTCTTTGAATTCTGGAGGAGGAATAAAATTTTTTTGTAGGTCAAGAATACGGCGTAAACCTTTTTCAAATACTCTATAGGTAACTTTTGTTCCCTCAGGAAGGGCTTTAGCCATGTAAGCAAAAATATCATCTTTAGGTTCTGCTGATGCTGCGATCATGATAAGTTCATAAGATTCTTCAAGCGGGAGGAGTAAATGATTGCCGTGCACAATTTGTATTTTAGAAGAGAGTTCCAAATGTTCAATAACCTTTTGGGATAAGTCTACCCTATCCGAGTCTTGTTCAATCCCCATACCTATGATTCCATGATGTTTGGAAAGCGAGATAAGGCTCAATGGAAGTGGACCGCTTCCAATAAATATTACTTTACTCTCTGTATTAAGTTCTGCGCCTGTATATTCCATGTTTGCTAACATCTTATAATTTGCATAGAAAACAAATTTTTCCAGTGTCTTCCATGGATCTGATGAATTTAATACTTCGAGTGCTTGTTCTATCTCTAATCTTAATCCATATCGTCGTCTCAAGTTTGAAATCGATTGTAGCAAGGGACCAAAAGATTCGTTCCTTAGCAGCGTATCAATTTCCTTATCTTCTATATCAATAGCTGCAATTTTGTCGAGCATTAGAAATGGTTCATTTATCAATTCTTTTGGAGCATGTAATATCTCTTCATTAGTAAAGTCTTTGATCCTATCATAGATTTCCTCTAGATATTCCATTATTTCATTAGCATTTTTTGGTCTCATCGTTTCAGTTCAGCAAAAACAAGGGTATTATTAACCCTTCCAGTTGGATAGGATTTGTCTATGATTTTGAAATCTTTAATATCTTTTTCTCTGACCGGGTAGTAAAGTACTGATCTGATGCCTGTATATGTGCGAAAGCATACAGGTTTGCTCCCTTTTTTCTTTAAAATTTTTTTTAAATTTTTAAATATTCTTTTTTTGGGTTCTGCAAGGGCTGCGACTAATATCGAATCCCAATCGTTTGACAAGAGTCCTTTCTCATTTCCATATTCTAATTTTATATCTTTCTCCATACCCAATTTTTTAATGCACTCTCTTCCCATTGATATAGCTTCAGGATTAGTATCAAAACCGATTGAAGGTGTTCCATAAATTCTGTTAAGCAGGATCAGTGTTATAGGCACAAAGCCTGCGCCTATAAAGGCAATACGTGTGTCTTTATTCAGTCTAAGCAGGTCCCATTGACTTGTAATTAGGGATTCATAGCGTGGATAAAGCGCAAAATTCTCCAACACTTTCCATGGGTCTGATGAATTGCAGATGTTATGCGCAAGGTTTTCTTCGTGAATATCAAAGAAAAAGGAATAATAAAAACGTATACTGGGAAGTACCGAACGGATTTCTTTATCTGTTAGTATAAGCTCCCCTAAGTGATCCCCAACTTCTATATGTGCAATATCATCTAGCGCCTGATAGAGCTGATACAGCTCTTCAATAGACAGCTTCTTTAATGAATTTTGAGTATGAACTTTTATATTGTCGTAGAAGGTGAGGATGTGTGGTTTAATAATATCAAGACTTTTCTGACAATCCAGGCAGCATCCCAGAAAATTGTGTTCATCTAGTTCATGATTATGTTGAATTTCAATTTCATGCATATAATTATTTGATTGATGAGGTTCCTGCTAAGATTATTGTCCTCGAAATTTGCTTTTCAGAATCGGTTGAGCTGAAAATGCTCAAAATCGCTTAAACACGATAAAAAAAATGATTTTTTTTATACATTGTTTTTATATAGATATAAATATCTTATTACTTTAGGAATTACAAGATAAGCCCTCCATGGCTAATTTTCCGCTAGTTGATTTTTTCGATAAATTAAGTCCATGTAATTTATTTAAATTCTGTTGCGGTAAATTTGTGGAGTAAATATTATTCCAAAAATTGGGTGTTTTACTTTTAAGTTAAGTTAGAGGTCTATAAGCTAATAAATAGCGCAAAGTATTAGGCGTTATTTATTAGCTTAGGCTTTAACATAAAAATTGTATTAACGTTTTGAAAATTGAAAACTTTTTCTTGCCTTTTTCCGTCCGTATTTTTTTCTTTCGACCTTTCTTGAGTCTCTTGTCAGGAATCCAGCATCTCTTAATGTTTTTTTATCTCGTTCATTTGCCTGGACAAGACATCTTGCAATGCCCAGCTTAACAGCGCCAGCCTGACCTGACCACCCGCCTCCTGTCACATAGGCTGCAACATCGTATTGAGAGGTCTTTTCAAGGATTTCCAGTGGTTGTTTAACAACAAGCTCTAGTGTCTTCCTTCGGAAATATTCATCAATTGGTTGTTTATTAACCAAAATCCTTCCATTTCCTGGTTTTATCCAAACTTTAGCAGTCGCTGTTTTTCTTCTTCCTGTTGCATATATCTTTTCTTCTGCCACTTTTTAATAACTCCTTCAATATTATTGACTATATTTCCAGTTTCTCAGGTTTTTGAGCTGCATGTGGGTGATCTGGACCTGCATATACTTTAAGATTTTTTAATATTTTTCTTCCCATTCTATTCTTTGGTAGCATTCCCTTTACAGCATGTTCAATAATGAATCTTGGTTTATCCTTCATAATTTTTTTTATATTGATAAATTTCTCTCCTCCAGGATAGCCTGAATGCTTAAAATACTCTTTGTTCTCAGCCTTGCTGCCTGTTAATACTATCTTCTTGGCATTTATTACTATTACATTATCTCCGGCATCTAAGTGGGAGGTAAAAATTGGTTTATTTTTGCCTCTCAGGATAGTTGCTATCTCAGTTGCAAGTCTACCAAGGACCTTACCTTCTGCATCTATGAGAAACCACTTTTTATCAACTTCAGAGGCCTTTAATGAAAATGTTTTTTGAATATCACTCATATGATTTTCCTAAAATGGTAAATAAAGAATATATAAATATTATACATAGTTATTACAAAAAATTGAAAGTCAAAAATATATTTTAGTTCACTTTTTGTCAAGAAAAAAGCGTTTAAGCGCAATTATTAAATAAAAATACTTCAATAATATTAAAAATTCAATCATATCTTTCCATAGTATAAATTCAGATCTTAATATCTATAGATTTATCTAATGAAAGTATAGACAAAAGGTGGCAACTCCTTTAATTTAGAACATCCTTTTTAAATCTGTTGAAAAAATAGATATTCCAATGCCTTCAAATTTCTCTTTTAACTCATTTACCGCTTTTGCAATATCCTTTTCTTTTTTGTTGTCAATAGCAACCATAATACAGTTATTGATTGAGGGCCAGATATGTGTTCCAAGATGAGGTTCTCTTCTGCCTTCACCCTGGACACCTATAAATTTAGTGTATCCTTCAGCATTTATTTTAATTATTTCAGTTATCTCCTCATCAACAGCATTGCTGTAAACAATAAACATTAAAATCATGTTCTGTACCTCAATCTATGTACTTTTTTTAAATCTATTTCTTAATTTTTCACTGTATGTATCAAAAAGCGAATATACTACAGGTATAAACACAAGAATAAATATAAATGAAGAGCTGAGTCCTCCTATTACAGCCCTTGCAAGAGGCATTGTTAATTCAGAGCCCTCACCAAGACCGCTTGCCATTGGAATAAGCCCTAGAATTGTTGTAAATGTAGTCATCATAATTGGACGCAATCTCTTTTTGCCAGCTTCGACCAAAGCTTCCCTGACACTAACACCGCGCGCTATTAGGATATTTGAATAATCAACAAGAACTATTGCATTATTGACAACAATTCCGGCAAGCATCAGCACTCCAATAAACGATACAACATTGAATGTAGTACCAGTCAGGAAAAGTAATATCATAACGCCAAATATTAATGTTGGAACAGAAAAAATAACAATAAATGGAGCAGATAATGATTCAAACTGAGAAGCCATAATTATATATATCAAAACTATTGCGAGTATTAATGCGAGAGCAAGATCTTGGAACGATTCCTGCATATCCTTATAAGAACCAGCTATTTGTACATAAAAATTTGTAGGTTTTGGAATTCTTTCTATTTTAGCACGTATATCATTTACTATAGAATTAAGATCTCTTCCTTCTGCCTTACAGGTAATATAAGTTACTCGTTCCTGTTTTTTTCGCTCAATAGCTACTGGGCCGCTTCCTTGTTCCAGTTTGATAATGTTCCCAAGTGGAACTGTTTTTCCTAATGGTGTATTTACCCATATATTTTTAATGTCAGGAATAGTTTTTCTGTCTTCATCCCTTAATCTGACCCGAATATCGTATTCTTTGCCTTTTTTCCTATATTGAGATGCTACCTTTCCAGCTACATTATCTTTAATTAGGTTTGAGACAATTGCGGCATTTAGTCCCATCTTCGAGGCCTTGTCCCTGTTTATTCTTATTATTTTTTCCGGAAGTCCTTCCTCCCTTGAGATGTCAATATCTTCTAATCCATCAATATCCTTAATGGCATTGACAATATCATTAGTATATTTTTCAGACTCTATAAAATCATATCCATAAACCTCAATTGAAATATCAGCTCCACCAGTGCCCATGGCTTGTGCAAATCCGCTTCTAGCTGAGAAATTAAATTTAACACCAGGGACATCTTCCAGAACCTCTCTTAATTTAGCTCTAAGTTCTTTTTCGGATCTGTCTCTCTCTGATCTCATTACTAGGCGCATCTCTATCTTTGCGCTATGATCGGTTGTGCCCCCGAATGCCGCCTCAAATCCCTCTCCATAACCTGCTCTTATGCTGACAACCTTGAATTCATCCTTATGCAAAACCGTAAGCATCCTTTCTTCAACGAGTTTCATTATGCTTTCGGTAGTATCAAGGTTTGTGCCAACTGGCAGGTCTGCCTCAAAGTTTAAGTTCGCTCTGTCCATCTCCGGCATAAACTCCATTCCTGTTATAGGTAGCATAAGTAAACCAAACACAATAGCGAGCAAGGTAGATATTACAACCTTTTTCCTATTGTTCAGCGCCCAATCTATTACTATAGAATAATAATTTTCCAAAGCAATAAACTGGTTTTCACTCCAGCTATAAATCCTGTTTAAGAATGGAAAACGGGTTACACGCTCAGAACTGATCGACTTGATATATCTTGATGAAAGCATCGGTATAAGGGTAAGAGCAACAATAAGAGAGCAGAAAAGGGAAAATGAAATAGTAAGAGACATCTCTTTAAAGAGCTGATTTGCAAGACCTTCAGTAAAGAAGAAGGGTATAAATACACATATTGTGGTAAGTGTTGATGCTGTAATTGCCATGGCCATCTCGCCTGAGCCAAGCTTTGCAGCTTCAGTTGGTTTTGCCCCCTTTTCCCTGAATCTAAATATATTTTCAAGTATTACAATAGAATTATCAATAAGCATACCGACTCCAATGGCAAGTCCACCCATTGACATCATGTTAAGTGTAATATCAAAAGCATACATTACGATAAATGTAGCAATTATCGATATCGGAATCGAAAGTCCTAGTATGAGAGATGACCTTATGCTCCTTAAAAAAATCAGTACAACAAAAATTGCGATTATCCCGCCAATAATTGCGTTATTACCTAGCCTTGTAATAGATCTATTGATATAATCTGCTGAATTAAAGAGTGGTGTAACTTCAATCCCTTTGGGAAAGGTAGTGCGTATCTTTTCTAATTTATCTAAAATGTTTCTTGCGACAATTACTGTATTTTTATCAGATTGTTTGCTAACTCGTAAGATAATACCATTCTTCCCATTCAGCCTAACGATTTCTTTTCTTTCAGAGGGCCCTTCAAAAACATTTCCTATATCTTTAAGATATATCGGAGCTCCACTTTTTACTGCAACAACAACATTTCTGATTTCATTAAGATTTTCAAATTCGCCTTTTGTTCTTAATGTGAATTTTCTTTTTGTTGATTTTATGTCACCTCCTGCAACATTCATATTTTCAAATCTTAATATTGATATTACTGAATCAATTGTAAGATTGTAGGCATCCATTCTGTTTTTAATAAGCTCAATTTTAACCTCATTTGTTTGACCGCCACTCACACCTGCTGATGCAACTCCATCAACCTGTTCAATAAGGTTTTTAAGAGTATCTTCTGCAAATTCACGAAGGAATATATGATCTCTGTCACCTGAAATTGAAAGGAGCATAATCGGCATCATAGAAAGATCAAATTTAAGTACAATTGGATTTTCAATATCCTCAGGTAGAAGTTTTTTTATTATTTCAATTCTTTCTCTCATGTCAGATACAGATAAGGCCATATCTGTTCCCCAAACAAATTGAATCCTGATCATTGATATGCCTTCTTTTGAGGTTGATGATATAGTATCAATATTATTCAAACTTGAAAGTATCTCCTCAATAGGCCTTGTTACAGTGCTCTCTATCTCTTTGGAACCGACGCCTTTGTACTCAGTCATTACAACAGCAATAGGTAACTCAAGTTCTGGAAAGAGGTCAAGAGGCATCTTGGAGTAACTGACAAACCCAAGTACAATGATTGCTATAAAGATCATTATAGATGTTATAGAACGATCAACTGATAAATCTGATATCTTCATCTACTTACCTCTTTTATTGCGGGTATTAACATCTTCATCTTCTCTGTACACAATCAACTCATCGCCATGTGACAGATTTTCAATACCCAATGTTACAACTACATCACCTTGTTTCAGCCCACTTCTAATTTCAATATAATTATTATTTGTAAGCCCAGTCATTACTTTTTGCAGAACTGCTTTATTGTTTTTTACTAAATATACACTATTAATACTTTTTTCGTTTTCCCAGGTTTTAAATATTGAGTCTTCTGGTACTACAATAATATCTGATTTTTTACCAATAATAATCTCAACATCGGCAAACATGCCATGTCTTAAACTCAATTTAGGATTTAAAATTTTTATCCTTATCTCTTGTGTTCTGCTAGCTTCATCAAGAACAGCGCTCTTTTTATATACTTTGCCATAAAAAACTCTATTGGGAAATGCTTCAACCTTAATGATCCCTTGCATCCCCAGTGTTACTCTATTTATATCCTCTTCCATCAGCCTTACTTCAGCCTCTACTGTTGACATATTTACTATCTGCGCAAGCGCTGTTTTAGGTGAAACTGACATGCCTTTATCCACCATTATTTCTCCGACATATCCAGTAATCGGCGACTCGACAATTGCCAGTTTATAATCCATCCCTACGATGTCCCTGTTTATCTTAAAAAGGGTTTTACCCTTATTTACCTTCTGTCCTTCCTCTAATAAAATTGAATGTATTTTACCTGGCACTTGCGGAAAGACCTTCACTACTTCGGTTCCGATAATATTGCCGGTTAGTTTCATCTTATCGACCATGTCCATTCTTTTTGCAGCAACTGCCTTGACAGGTACCTTTGTAAAAACTTCTTCAACATCCTTAGATGAAAAACGAACAATCAGTCTGTATGCAACTAAACCAACTAAAAGTACTATAATAAATATAAAAATAATTCTTTTTTTCATCTATCACTCCATCCCTTTATCTTTTTTTATGTATTCTATTCAATAGTAAAATAATCTTGGCCTATAGCCTTATTTAGTTCAGCCTTTGCTACCTGATAATTAAACAGTGATTGAATGAAAAGTGTTCTTGCGGTTGTAAGCTGAACATTTGCCTCCAACAGTCTTGTATTGTCTATAATCCCATTTTTGAACTGTACAATGGAAACTTTCAGGGTTTCCTCGGCTGTTTCAATATTCCCTTTTTGAGCATTCAGAGAATTTTGCGCCGATTTTAGTTTCAGATACCCTCTCTTTACTTCAAGTTTTACTGCTTTGATAAAATCTTTAAGCTGAAATTCTGTCTGCTTTGCCTTGCTTCTATTCTGTTTGCTTTTTGCATGTGATGGATCAAGAGGAGAAAGCGCACCCCATCGATAAGATGCGCCAAATGTTATGGCCCATTCTCTGTTCCAACCGCTTGGAGTGAAGTTTTCCTGCAGTCCGGACATAATAGCATCCATTTGAGGATCTCCTGTGGATTCAGAGCTGCCGCTTGATACAGATTTTGACTGTCCATAACTTCCGTCTATAAAAAATGTCGGCCACATATAGAACGATTCCTGAGCTTTGGCGCTGAATACTTCCGCCTCCCTTTTCTTCCGTATCTGAATCAATTCAGGTCGGTTTTTTAAAGCCTCGCCTATCATATTATTTACAAAATCCCCCTTCCGACTGGCTTTTGAACCAATTGGAGTCAACATCTTATCTGAAACTGTTGTGCTGCCGGAAGAAATCTTCAAGGGATAATCTATTTCATAACCCAAATGTATGTTAAGCCCGGAAAGCGCTGTAAGATAATCATTTTCAGAATTTATAAGCATTGTTTTTGCATTTGAGAAGGCAACCTTAGCCCTTAAAAAATCGAGCCTGGAAAGGATTCCCTTTTCATAACCTGTAGTTACTGTTTTAAGATTTTCCTTTAATGCTTCCAGCGATTCTTTTCGCATTTTAACAGATTCTCTTGCTAGCATAACTCCGTAATATAGGCTGATTGTCTGGATTGTGGTTTCTGACTTTACCTTTCTTAAATCACTTACAGCAATAACATGAGCGCTTCTGGAAGCCTTTAAACTGTTATAGAATATTCCGGGATTCACTGTGATATTTCCATTTATAAATTTGATATCATACTGAGCGTCTATGCTGGAAGACATCCCAGCCTCAGCGCCCAGACGAGTATATGTTGCGTCAGTTGATAATGTGGGCCACAGCATGCCCCAAACTTCCTTTACCTTCTGGGAACTCTCATTAGCCGATTCGAATGCTCTTTTGTAATTGTTGTTGTTTTCAAGCGAAATAGTTATCGATCGATTTAGTGAAACTGTTTCTGCTAATAGTATGCCACTAATTAAGAATATTATTAATATAGATAAAGTTAAGATTATTAGCTTATTTCTCATGATTGTATGCCTTTTAAGAAGATTCCAACAAACATTTTCAATTCACGTTTTAGTTTTTCAGTCTTCTCGTTTCTTGAGTTCCTGATAATTCCCCTTAAGCAGAAAATAAAGATCTTTGCAATTGTTTTAATATCTTTTTTATTTGATAAATTTTTATCCTGCTTTAAAATTGAGGATAGAATATCGATATTTTTTTGGAAAAAGGTATCCTGAATTTTTGAAATATTATCATAGTTCATATTTATATCTTCAACTGAAATACTGTACAATTTTATAAGATGCTTGTATCTATCAGATAGATTTATGCAATATACAACTATTTTCTCCTCAGTTGATTTACGCCTGCTGATGTCGCAAGCTAATTTATTAAAGAATAGATCTATCTCGTATTCCATAACACTGCAAAATAGGTCTTCTTTGCTTCTATAGTAATGGTATATAGCGCTTTTTACAATATTTAGGTGATGTGCAATATCATCAAGGGTTGTTTTTTTAAAACCATGGGTGGCAAAAATATCCTTTGCCACCATGATGATCTCTTTTGCTTTATCTCTTTCGTATTCGACAATCATAATATCAATTATTTTAAGTAAATTAAGTGCCTTTTGCTTCAAAGGATTCTGTATGGGTTAAGGGATCACGTTAAAGATGACATTTTATGTAGGATCGAAATGCCCTTTATAATTACCTGAATCTTTGAAAATGTCAGAGATTTTTCAAAGAAAACGCTTTTAGTTAATACATAAATACAGTATTAGACAGTGTTTAAATATCTATCCTTTACTTCCTGATCCTGCTTTTTTTGTTAAGGTTCAAAATAATAATATCTGATAAGTATTTCTATAAACACAGAACATTATAATTCCAGATGCGCGCATATGTATCCGTCCATTGGGTGAGGACTACTTCTATTGAACTATTGAACAGATTGTTCAATAGTTAATTTTTATTACAGGAGCATGATTTTGTCAATAAAAAAATTTAAATATATGATTCCTGCGTAAAAAATAAAATTTAGATTGACGTGATGAATTTATCGCATATGATCAACTTTTGATGATATATGAAATTATTATAGTATTTAAAAAAAATAAATGTAAGCTCAAACTGTTTTCAGAAATTAAATAGTGTATTTTTTAGCCACGGGTTGACACGGATGAAACACTGGTTTTATATACACTAATTCTATTGTCAGTAACAAATTAATACCATACAATAATAGAATAGTATAGTATAGGAATTTGCATTATTTTGTTTTTGTACAGTTTTAAGATAAAAATATGTAAGAAAAGGAGGTAAGGGGGATAATATAGAAAGGAATATGGAAATGTTTAATATTATCTCCATATCTAATATATCTCCTTATCACCTTTATTTCAGCACTTTAAAGCCTGCCCGAAGGGCGCTAAAATTAGGAAATATAATTATATTGTAAAAAGATATTGTGATTTCATTTAAGAATAAAAGTATGTTGATATTTCTATTTAGAGTAATACCAAAAGGATTTATTTCCAGAGCTTTTGGATTTTTTGCAAGAGCGAATATACCAACAACAGTATTGGACCTTATTATAAATTGGTATTGCAAAAAGTATGGGGTTAAGACAGATGAATATTTTATACCTGAAAAAGGTTTTAAAACATTTGACGATTTCTTTACAAGAACTTTGAGAAAACAGTTATATCAGTTTGACAGTCAGGAAGGATCTATAGTGTCGCCTGTTGATGCAAGAATTGATCAATTCGGGCTGATCAACGATGATCGTATTATCCAGGCCAAGGGTATTGAATACTCACTTTCAGACCTCATACCATCAAAAACTTATAAAGAATTTTTAGATGGTTTATTCATCACTTTATACCTGTCCCCTGCCGATTATCACAGAATTCATTCGCCAGTGAGCGGAAATATTAATGGTTACTTCTATATACCAGGCAAGCTCTTTACAGTGCAGGAATATATGGTAAATGGTCTTAAGGGTCTTTTTACTAAAAACGAGCGGTTAATCAGTTATATAACGAACCAGCATAGTATTGTAGGAGTCTGCAAAATTGGGGCAATGAATGTGGGTCGAATATCCTTAAGTTACAGCAACCTGAAGACTAACAGAACCTTTAAAAGAAGGACTGAGTTCTTTTATCCCCCTATGGATCAGCCTAAAATTCTGAAGGGTGAAGAACTAGGTGTTTTCCATCTTGGATCAACTATAATTATGCTTTTTCAAAAAAATGCTGTAAAATTTGATAATATCGATATAGGGCAAAGGATCAGATTAGGGGAAAGACTTGCTTTATTTTCTTGATAATATAGATTCAAAAAATATATGTATTAATATGAATTCTCCATAAACTGTAATAAATCTGGATATCGATATTATTCCTGATGAATAGAAATAACAATACACAGATTTTCAAAATGGATGGCTATGAGCTCCGGTATGATAGAGAAAGGTCCATTCTTTTATGTTCTTCTATTACAAATAATAACAGGAAACTATGGGTAAAAAAGCTAAAGGAGATAAGCTATATATCAAATATTATAGAGGATGAACAGAGATATTACCTTGCATGTGAATCGGGTGAGATTAGTGGACAGTTTCTGGTTCTTCTAAAGAGAACAGGTTCAACAAAATGGTTTATTCCAGGGAAATCATATCTTCAGATATTATTTGGAGATTATATATATCTTATCTTTATTGATGAAGAAGAGCATTATTACTTTCTCAAGGTTAATAGAAAAAGCGGTGAGTTAAAATGGCATCATAAAGTTGACCAGGATCTTTGTAAATACAGCATTACAAAGGAAAGGATATTGCTGACATATTTTTCTGGGAAAGAAGAGTCCATATCTGTAAAAACCGGTGGATTCTATTTTAATGATTCATAAGGAAAGAGGTAAATATATTTTCGATCAAATTTAGATCAGAATAAAGAAGAAATTAATTATTTTTTTATTTCACTAAACCCGATATAGTAATAAAGGGGGAAAAGTCATGGTATATTCTGTGCCGTCAGAAATTGTTACTATCTATAACAATGCGTTGGATTATTCCAATAAAGGGGATATAAACAATGCAATCAGTGAGTATATAAAGGCTATTAATGCATATCCTGAATTCATTGAGGCATATAATAATATCGGTGAGATCTACTCCAGACAAGGGGAAAGCGACAAGGCAATTTCAGTATATGAGAAGGCTCTCAAGATTGACAGAAATTATAAAGTGCTATTAAATCTCGGAGTTGAATACTACAATGCGCAAAAATTGAATATAGCGCTCAATTTTTTTACAGAATCGATATCAATAAAGCCGGATTTTCTTGAAGGGAACTACTATAGTGGACTTGCTTTTTTTAATCTAAAAGAAATTAGTCCTGCTGAAAAATATTTTTCTAAGGTTATTGATTTAAATAGAAATCATCTTAATGCTAATTATCTTCTTTCATATATCTATTATGATTGGAAGGATTACACAAAAACATTAAGGTGTCTTGACAATATAAAGCATATTGCAGATGACAAGGTTTTTCTGAATAAATATTACGGTTTCTGTTATTACCACCTTGGCAGCTTTGAAAAGGCTGTTGACTTCTTGACTATGGCTGTTGAATCCAGTCCTAAATATATTGTCTTTAAGGACTACCTGCAAAAATTGACATACCAAGATAAAATAAAAGAGATAGGTGATATAGATGCTGAGATAAAAAGCATGGAAGAAAATATGGTAAAAACAAAACCGACAATCAGAGACTGTACTTATCTAAGCACACTTTATATATATAAAGGAGATAATAGAAAGGCTGAGGAGATTCTACTTGCCTTTAAGGAAAAGGAGGGGATCTCCTGAAACCTGCAACAGATAAATTGATAGTTCAAAGATCAGTCATTTCAAATTTCCAGTAAGGACCCTCCTTTACAAATTTCAATTCCATTCCATTTTCTGCTTTAACTATTGCAACTTTATCTTTAATATCGATATCAATAATTTTTGAAACAGCAATCTCTCTCATAAAGTTTTCATTCATCCTTTTTGCAAGTGCAAACTGCAGTGAAATGTAGTCTTTTACACTGAGATTCATCAACCTGTCTGGACTTGTCCCAAATCTTTTAGAAAGCGTAAAAATTTGCTTTTCATCCATTGAGGATATCATTTGAATGATTTTTCTTATCTTCTCTATACTTGATTTCGATAGTTGGGTAGCAACAGCATCTGCATCAGATTTAACATAAGCCCTTGTTATTGATATAAAGGCATCCTCAGGAGTTAACGCTCCTTTTGATGTGCATGACAAAAGCGAGACCAATATAATAAAAGTAGTTTTAAATAAAATCTTTAATATATGCATTTGAATTTCCCATTATTTTTTTCAATAATCATATTGTCTATCAGCCTTGTTTCTCCAAAAAAAGCGGCAACTGCAATTACATTTTTTTCTGTTAATCGATCAACTGGATAGAGATTATTATAATCAACAATTGATATATAGTCAATTTTATCAGGATTGCCTTTTCTTAAAATTTCGTTCATTTTGATTATTATATCTTTACTTTTTATACTGCCCTGAGCTATTATCTCCTCTGCTCTTCTAAGGCTTTTTATAATTGACAAAGCTTTTTCTCTCTGTTCCTGATCTAGATGTTTATTCCTTGAACTCATTGCAATCCCGTCATCCTCTCTTACAGTTGGAGCAATAATAATTTTTATTGGGAAATTAAGATCCAATACCATCTTCTCAATACTGACAGCCTGTTGGATATCCTTTTGCCCAAAAACTGAAACGTCCGGAAGCAGTATATTAAACAGTTTGGATACAACTGTAAAAACACCTTTGAAATGCCCGGGTCTAACAGCGCCGCAAAGGTGGTCAGATAAGGTCTCAACATTTACATAAGTAAGATGATTTTTATACATCTCTGAGTCATCAGGTAAAAAGATCAGGTCTATGCCTGCCTTTTCAGCTAATTCAAAATCTTTCATAATATCTTTAGGATATGTGTCAAAATCATTCTTATTGTTAAATTGTATTGGATTAACAAAGATGCTCATAACCTGATAATCGCTATATTTCTTAGATATCTCAACGCAGCTTAGATGCCCTTTATGAAGAAAACCCATAGTAGGCACAAAGCCTATGCGTTTTTCTTCTTTTTTTATATTATTTATTCTCTCCCTTGCGCTTTGTATATCTTTTACAATCTCCATGTTACCCCTCGCTAATGAGTTATCTTTCCAGCAGAAATAAGCATCATATCGCCTGCATAGAATTTTTTGGCTAAAAAATCCGCAGTCTTTCTAGTAAAAGTTCCTTGCTTACCATAACCGCTACCATAGGTTATGTATTTTTTTATTTTTAAATTATTTTTAACAAGCAATTTATTTAATGTTTTAAAAGAAAAAAAGAACATATGTTCGGGAAAATTGTAATACCGCCAATTTTCTCTAAATAACTTCATAAAGTTTATACCGCCAATTCTGCATGTAGAGATATAGAGCATCCCGTTATCCTCCAGGTCATTGGAAATTTTTTCTAAGATTTTATCAGGATAGCGGAGATGCTCAATCGTAGCCCATAGTGTTATTAGATGAAATTTTTCTGGAAAATCAATTTCTAGATAATTTCCTTTAAATACATTTAAGCTGTTTTTTTGCGCATAATTTACACACTCTTCAGATATATCAACTCCATAGGAGTTCCATCCTCGGGCTTGCATATAGTCTACAAAATAGCCTGCGGCACAACCTATATCGAGCGCTCTTTTACTTTTGGCAATCCCCTGTTCAAACTTGTTAAATCCAAGATCATTAAGGTTGAGTTCAATAATCCTTCTTATTTCATCCTTTATAGTATCTGAAAAATAATTATCATATCCCCTGTCTGTTCTTTGGGTAAAGTATTCCTTTGTATAATATTTTTTTATCTCTTCTTCAATGAGCAATGGGGCTATGAATTCCAAACCGCATTGTCTGCACCTTGCCAGATTAAATAATTCACCCCTTGGAGACTCCTTTTTGAAAATTATCCTGAAATCCTGCATGCCGCATACTATGCATGAATGATTTTTATCTATAGGGCTATTGAGGTTCTTCATTTAAGTTTTACTTTCCTCATTAATTATTATTTGCCAAAGGAATTTCGAAATTTTTCTTGTAATTTCCAACAACATTGTTTTAATTAACTCTCATTTGCAATGCTTCTTTTCCCTGGATATCTTTTTTTATCAAAAAAAATATAATCATAAGGAATAGGTGTATTTCAAGTATTTTACTGCATCGGAACTCTAAATATATAATTACTCAGCAAAGTAATCTATGAAAGGATCGTCATAATGTGAAAAAATATGGTTATGTAATACTACTATGATTCTTCGGCATAACTTAAAGTAACCATTCTAATCCTACTGGGAGTTTCAACTGAGTAGCATGAATTAAATTTGTCATAAATAGTAAAAATCTCAATTTTTACTTGCATAAAGAAACTCTTTTGCCAATATCAATATTATATAAGGAATTAGATAAACCGAATTATATTTAAGAATAAATCAATTTTTATTACTATTTTTCAATGGGAGGTTGTAGATGGATTATAATTTCACACAAGAAGAGTTGAATATTAGAGATACAATCAGAAAATTTGCCAGAAACGAAATTGCTCCATTTATTCACCAGATTGAGGAGGAAAACAAATTCCCTGAAAAACTATTACAGAAATTAGCAGATATAAATATAACTGGACTTTTTTTCCCTCAGGAGTGGGGTGGGGCAGGGGCCAGTTTTGTAAGTCTTCTTTTAGCTGTTGAAGAGATTGCATATGTATATATGCCGTGTATGTTCTATCCTCTTGTTTCAGCAATGGCTGCTAAAGGATTTATGAAATACGGAAGTGATTACCTAAAGGAAAAATATTTAAGCAGACTTATTACTGGAGAAATTTCAGGAGCTTGGGCTTTTACAGAGACAGATACAGGGTCCGATCCAAAACAGATCAAAGTTAAGGCTGTTAAAGATGGCAATGAATGGGTGCTTAATGGATCAAAGAGGTTTATTACAAACTCCAGCATTGCTGATGTAGCGGTTGTCTTTGCGCAGACTGAAAATAGTATTACAGCTTTTGTCATCGATACTGATAATCCTGGATATAGCGCAGGTAAGAGAGAAAATTTTCTTGCATTTGGAGGCACTGATAATGGTGATATTATTTTAGAAGATGCTCGTGTGGAAGATCGAAATATCCTCGGGGAAGAGGGTAAGGGTTTTAATATATTACTCGATATAGAGGTATTTGCCAAGTTAACATCATGTGCAGGAAATATAGGACTTGCTCAAGCTGCTTTAGATTTAGCTGTAAAATATGCAAAGGAAAAAACTCACAGGGGAGTGCCCATTGGAATTAAGTTTCAAATGACCCAGTGGAACATAGCAACAATGGCGTCAAAAGTAGCAGCAAGTCGCGCTTTTCTCTATTCTGTAGGTGCAAAGATGGATAAGGGAGAAGATGTTTCTGCTGAATCCTCAATGCTGAAGATCTTCAGCGGAGCTGCAGCAAGAGAAGTCGCATCTGATGCTGTTCAGGTTCACGGGGCTTACGGATTATCTAAAGAATGTGATGTCGAACGACTATACAGGGAGTCAAGGTTCAATGAAGTTGTTTTAGGAAGCAGTGAAATTCAGAGGGTTATTGTGGCAAATACTCTGCTAAGAGGGTGATTAAATTATAAATACCCGACAACGGAGAAGAAGGTGGAAATAATTGAAAAGGTTCATCTCGTTAAAATACCTGTGCCCTTTGAGCTGGAATTTGTAAATCTTTATCTTATTGAAGGGGATTCCGGATTAACGCTCATCGATTGCGGCCCCAAAAGAGACGATACCTATGAAGGTCTGAATAAGTATTTACAAAGTATAAATCGAAGTTTTAAGGATATCACAAATCTTGTTATTACACATTATCACGTAGACCATTATGGATTTAGTGGAGAGATTCGTAAGCTGTCTGATCTCTCTATTATTATGCATGAAAGTGAACTCCCTCTTGTCGATTCCTATAATTCTACATTCAATTTTTGGGTTGACCAGGCCTTAAATTACGGGATGCCGGATACATTTGTAAAGGATATTAAAAGGCTATATGAACTTGTTCCTAGTATGATTTCTCATGCAGATGTTGATATAGCAGTGAGAGATGGTCAAAAGATCGAATTAGATGGGAGCACCTATGAGGTTGTCTGGACACCTGGCCATTCACCAGGGCATTTGTGCCTCTATAATAGAGAAAGGAAATTTCTTTTTACAGGTGATCATCTGCTTCTGGAAATTACACCAAATCCAGGAGACCCATCTTTTGGAAGTATTATGGGAGAAAATTCACTTAAGCATTTTCTGAATTCTTTAAACAAGTTAAAAGAATATGACGTAGATATCGCTTTCCCAGGTCACGGTAGTATAATTGAGAATATGGAAGGGAGAGTAGATGAGATCTTGATTCATCATGAAGAAAGATTTGAACATATACTAGATCTTATGAATAATAAGGAACAGACAGCTTATGAGATATGTCTGAAAATGAACTGGTTTGAAAATACTATTGTTGGCACAGAATTGCCGGATTCTGAAAAACCGCTTGCTCTGGTTGAGGCAGTAACGCATCTTGAACTATTAAGGACAAGAGGAAAGGTTAAAAGAAAATATAATAAGCCTTACTACACATTTATAAAGATATAGCTTTATAAATGCAGTCATGTTATAATTTTGTGACTATAAATGATTTTTTCTTAATTTTTTTATTGTTTTTGATATTTTTTTATTCAGCAGGTTATATAGATGATTAATAGAAAAAAAAACGTTGAATAATATATATTATTTAGTATGCTAAATTTTCTTATGTGATTAATAATGTCATACAGGGGACTTTTTTTATGATTGATACTAAAGCTGATGACAGGCTTATATTTCTTATTTCTAAGGTTTATCAGAAATTGATGAATACATTAAAGCAATCATTACAAAATGAAGGGATAGATATTACCCCTATTCAGATGACAATACTTTTTTTCCTTCTGAAAAATGATGGTTGCACATTGACAGAACTTAGCAGGGGAGTAGTTCTTGAAAATTCAACTGTAACAGGACTGATAGACAGACTTGAGATATCCAAATGCGTTGAACGACGCAAACATCCAAGTGATAGACGAGCATATTCAATATATCTTACTGATAAAGGCAGATCTGCGGCAATAATGTCATTGCCCATTGTTAAAAAAGTAAACGATGAAATAAAAGAGGGGTGCTCTAATAATGAGATCGATTCATTTAAAAAGGTGATGTTAATGGCATTCAACAAATTTAAATAGGTTAATAATGTAGCTGTAAAAAACGTTAAAAATTCCGATACGCTCAAATATAAAATAATAGGAATAATATGAGGAATCTTCAGTTATTTATAGCATCAAATGTACATCATTTTTTTCTTTCTAAAAAAGTCACGTGAGATAGAAAGGGCTTGAACAGCTTTTCCTATCTCGGAAAATATTGGAAATGATGTATCCTGTTTCATCCTGTCCACTCTTTCCTGCCATCCATGAAGCACGAATGCTATTGGTTTATTATATTTTTCCATTAAGTCTGATATGAAAAATGCCATATTTGACATAAGCTCATGATCCTGAAGAATATTATAGGCAAATATGAACAGCATTCCATCGAACTGATTCTGTTTTATCGCATTTTCAAGCAGGTATCTATATGATTCAAAATCCCAAAGATCTCCAAGGTCTAAAGGATTTGCAGTTTTAACAACCTTGGCTTTGAAAAACTCTTCAGCGTTTTTAAGATAATCGCTATCATAAGCAGGCATTTCAAAATCGTATTCAGCGCAAAAATCGGTTGCTATTACACCATGACCACCAGATCGCGAGATTATAGCAAGCCTGTTGCCTGTAAGTTTTGGCAATAGGAATGCCTTTGAGTAGTTAACTGCTTCTTGAATTGTTTTTGCTCTTAAAACAGGTCCCTGTTGGCATAGCGCATTGACTATTCGGTCATCATTTGCAATAGCTGATGTATGTGATTTGGCAGTTTCTGTTGTAGAGTCATATCTGTTAACTTTATGCAAAATTATTGGCTTGTCAGATGATCGTGCAATTTTCAGCAATTGATTGCCGTTATCTAGTCCTTCAGAATGAATGCATATGATCTGTGTCCATGGATCCTGAATTAAATAAGATAAAAAATTTAACTCATTCAGATCGAGTTTATTACCCATACTTACCCATTTATTTATCCCAATATTCTCCGCAGTTAAACACATAAGATAACTATTAGCTACTCCACCACTCTGTGAAAGGATAGATACTGGACCAATCTTGAGTTTAGGTAATGGAGAGAAGGGTAAACAAAGTCCTATTTCACTATTGATAACTCCGATACAATTTGGCCCTACTATTCTTGTACCATACTTTCTTGCCTGTTTTAATATTTCATTTTCTAGCTCAATATTCTCTTCTTTTAATTCCCTGAATCCACCAGTAGCAATGTAAATAACCTTTGCACCTTTCATTCCGCATTGACCGACAAGTTCTGGTACGGTTCTGGCAGGAGTTATCATTGCAGCATAATCGATCTCAACAGGGATCTCTGAAACAGATGAGTAAATTTTTAATCCTGATATTGTGCCGCCTTTTGGTCCAACAGGGTATATGTCTCCCTTAAATTGATGCTCAATAAGATTCTGGACAATATATTTACCCATATTATCTCTAGATTCAGATACTCCGACAACTGCAAGCTTTCTTGGATAAAATACTGCCTTTATCTCATCAATTGACATTGTGATTCCTCATGGGTTATCAATACATAATTGTAATATTATTTCCCAGACTGTTGAAAAGAAAGATGTAAATTTTCAGCAGTCTGGGATTTTCAGGTGAATAATTAGGAATTATTAAATTTAGTATAAAAGAGAAAAGATTAGATAAAAAGTTAGCAGTATAAGGATTTAATAATATGAGTGTATTTTAATTACTCTTTCCCAAATACTTTCTCTGCATTTTTATGGAAAACATTTTCCAGAACTTCTGGTTTATAACCTTCGTCTTCCCAGGCTTTAATTATCCTGTCTAATTGAAAGAAGGGGTAATCTGAACCGAACATGATCTTGGTTTTACAACGGCTGTTTGTTTCCTTTTTAAGCTCCTCAGGGAAGTATTTAGGCATCCAACCATGTACTTCATTATACACATTCGCTTTATGAACAAGTACAGAGATCATTTCACTTGTAAAGGGCCATGGACAATGAGCTGCAATGATAGTTAGTTCGGGAAATGCAACAGCAACATCATCAACATTTGGAATAGGCATTTCTGTTCCGAGCCGAACACCCATACCACCAGGTGTGCCAGCACCCATAGCAGTATGGCCGACACTAATTTTAATAGGTACCTTTTTGTCACTGCAAAGTTTGTAAATGGGGTAAAATCTTTTGTCATTAGCAGGAACACCTGTGGCAGCACCATAGTAGAAAAAGCCGAATGATCCAGTATTGTCGATATATTTTTCCAATTCAACAATATACTTGTCAAGGTCAAGCTCATGATTATAAGGTGCCCAGCTTCCATAAACCACATCCGGGTAATCGCTCTGTAATTTTGCCATATAGTCGCCAATTTCCTTCATTTCATCAAAATTTTGCGGATTTGGAACGCAAAAGATTGGCTTTACACCAGCCTCTCTGTAAACATCGACCATTTCTTCCTCAGTTTGATAATATGGAATCTTTGCTTTGAATGTTACTTCAAAAAAATCCTTCATTTCCAGAGAGAACATTGCTCCCTTTTTGGTAGTCATCTGAGATTGTAGATCAATCACTTTCATACTTATCACCTCTATTTTTTTTTTGATAGAGAATAATTTATAGCATGTATTCCCCTAATTTTGAAGCAATATTAAGTGAAGTAATATAGATGTCAATAAAAAAGAATCTTCTTAATATTGATTTCTTTATAAATAACAAGATAGATTATCAATATTACTTTTTTCCTAAATATTTTGGTTAATCTATTTAATTAAACATATGAAATTGTCCATAATAAAGAGGATTAGTTTTCTGCTTTTAGGCAGGATCGATATGGTTTTTCTGTTTTAATGTATTATGAAGGTTTGCCTAAGGCTGTCAAATGCAGCAATACTTGGAGAACGATATAATGATCTATATTCCCCTTCCCATCGGGAAAATAAAGAAGTTGACTGCTCATAATTATACATCTTAATATATATTATTGTGGGGGAATTCCCTTAGTCAGCATAGACCAAGATTTATTATAAGGAGTCTTTGTTAAAAGGTGAAAAGGATAAATCCTCTAGGATTCTCCTTATCTTCTCTACTTTAGATAGTATCTATAAAAATAATTTATTGATTTTGCTATTTGATCAAATTATATTGAATTGTTTATCATATTGCATTGAACCTTCAACAATTAAAATGATGCAATTAAATATACAGCAATGTAATTCACTAAAGGATTATCTTGCTAAAGGAAACTAATGTTATGAAAAAAAGATTAAAGATTCTTTTTATATTGTGCATTCTCTCAGGCGGGATAATAGTTATTTATTTTATATTTCATCTGCAAACACCGAAGAATGCGCAAGAATTTGCTAATAGAGCTATTGAAAATATAAAAAACAGATCATATGATGAAGCTGTTGATGATTTGACAGAAGCTATAAAGAAGAAGAGGGACGATGCTGTTTTATTTTATAATAGGGGTGTTGCTTATATGAATAAGGGCGATATAGATAAGGCATTAACAGACTTTACACAATCTATCAAATTAAATCCAAACCATGTTTTTGCCTTTAACAACCGTGCGCGCTTATATCTTAAAAAAAATGAATTCGATAAAGCAGCAGATGATTATACAAATATGCTAAATCTTAAAAAAGATTTTGCGCCTGCATTTTATGGCAGAGGTTTGGCATATTACAAAAAAGGGGATACAAAAAGAGCGCTTCAGGATCTTAAAAAAGCATATGAATTGGGAAATAAGAGCGCAAAGAACCTGATCACAAGTATTGAAAAAGAATAGTGTATATTACATATTTATTTCTATCTCATATCAATCTATCTTTCCATTCTTTTTCCGGATCGCAAAAGATTACATCTTTAATATTAAATTGCTCAGGGTTAAAATTACCTTCCTTCAACTCAACATAATTCAGATACTCTTCATGTCCGGGATTTTTTAATATTGATAATAGCTCAGAATATCCGCCTATTCCGCCGCTGTTTTCAGGTGGGCATGCTCTTTTGCCGGATAAACATATAGGGTATTGTCTGTTCTCATCCTTTGGAATTACTTTTTCAAATTCTACCTTATGATGCCAATCATCACCAAAATCGTAAATATAATCACATGAATCCTTAACATTATGAAAGTAATCTTTTATCTTCTCCTTTCTTTCTGACAAGACACCGACTCCAAATTCATTGTCAGGTTGGCCAATTCTTATATGTTCATCCATATTCCCATTACTAATGAAAA
>JAXHTB010000070.1:0-12937 GCA_034190185.1 Spirochaetota bacterium
ACTAACCGGCATACGTTTAGATGACTTTACCCTTATTTTAGAAGGCGCAATACCAGCCGCGTTGCTTGCTTTACTTTTCCAAGGCGCTTTTGATCTTTTGGAAAAATTAGTTGTTTCCCGCGGTTTGCGTTTTAATGATTAAATACAGCCAATCTGTTCATCTTGATAAAAGATAATAACTTCCTTTTCATTTACTGTAGTAATATTACAATTATATAACTCAATTAATAATGCCTTTCTATAAATTCTTTCTAAAAATCCTGAACCAAGAGTATTATGAACCTTAACAATAGACTTTATTATTGATTCAGTTAGTTTATCTTCTTTATATTCAATCGCCTTATCTCTATAATCCCCTTATCTCCTATTTTACAATAATTTGTGGGAAGAAGTCAGGGGGAAATAGGGGCAGGTTGAACCTGATACGACTTCAGAAGACCTTATCCAATCCGCCCGTTTTCCAACAGGTGTTTTAATGTATCATCAGAAGTTATCACAGCCCCTTAGTTTATACCTCTCTTTCGAGTTCAAAGGCTTCGATCATATCGAATTTCATATCCTTCAATTTCTCTGTCAGGGACACTTTATAGACATGAGGGTTGATTATTCGTTTGTATGTTTCATCCAAACTGGAGAGGTTTCGCTTGGTATTCTCCTGAATTTCTCTTAACCCGGGGAGCTCATTTACGATCTGTCCCTGCTTCATCTTCAAGGACAAAAGCGCTGCAATACGTTCGTACTCCTTTATATCCTGATGGCGGTAAGGGAACTTGGGATGATAAAAGCGGTATGGTCTATCCGGCTCAATCCCCTCATCCTCTAAAGCCATAAGATCAGCGATGGAATGCCCGTTACTGTTGTAGAAACGATATACCTGTTTAATTCCTGGGTTAGTGGTCTTTTCCGGATTGTTAGAAACCTTGATGGTAGGAACGATACTTCCGCGTATCTCCTTTGCTGCCAGCTTATACACACCGGTCAGGCTGGGATCTCCTTTAGCTGTTACAAGATTAGTCCCCACACCCCAGATATCGATAGGCGCTCCTCTGTTTACCAACTGATGGATAATGCTCTCATCAAGATCGTTGGAGGCTGAGATAAGTGTATGCTGAAGCCCCTCCTGGTCCAGGCGGGTGCGCACCTGCTTGCTGAGGTACTCAAGGTCACCTGAATCTAAACGTACTCCAAAGCCCCTGTGCCCCTGCTCTCTGAGTTTCTTGCCCACCTGAACTGCGTTGTCCAGACCACAGGTTAAGGTATCATAGGTATCTATCAGAAGAATACATCCTTCAGGATAGATCTCGGCATACTTTTGAAAAGACTCTAATTCGGTTTCAAAGCTCATGATCCAAGAATGAGCCATAGTTCCCTTGATAGGAATGCCGTAAAGCTTGCCAGCCAAGGTATTGGAAGTGGCAGCAGCCCCGCCGATGAAGGCGGCCCTAGAGGCAGAGATTGCACCATTGGATCCATGAGCTCGTCGCAGTCCAAACTCAAGCACCAATCCCTCCCCTGAGGCAAGGTACACCCGGGCAGCCTTTGTAGCTACTAGAGTCTGAAAATTTATGATGTTTAGCAGAAAAGATTCCAATAATTGAGCCTCAATGAGAGGCGCATGCACCCGGATCAGCGGCTCGAAAGGGAAGGCCAGACTTCCCTCATCCATTGCGTAAATGTCCCCGCTAAAGCAAAAGTTTGCCAAGTAGTCAAGGAAATCATCGTGAAAAATTTTCTGACTGGCAAGATATTCCAAATCCTCGCCCGAGAACTTGATCTCCTGTATCCCCTTTAGCAGACTCTCCAGCCCTGCAAAAATCGTAAAACCACCGTCAAATGGCTGACGGCGGAAGGTCATCTCGAACACAGTGTTGGGATTATGATCATAAAGGAAGTATCCCTGCATCATTGTCAGCTCATAGAAATCGGTGAGCATGGCGAAGTTCGGCTTCATCAGATTCTCCACTATTCGAGATCTACAGACCGGATAATTTGTACACCAGCATCTTTCATCTCACTGATACGCTCCTTTAGGCTACCAGGTGGCGAATCAATACCCCTTGCAGCATCCTCGACAAGGTATACCTCGAATCCCAGACGAACTGCATCCATAGCTGAAAAAAATACGCAAACATCTGTTGCAAGACCTGTAAGAAAGACCTGCTCCAGACCAAGGCCCTTCAGATAAGGCGCCAGACCCGTTGGGGTCAAGCTGTCGTTCTCAAAGAAGGCCGAATAGGAATCGAGTTCGGGATTCTGCCCCTTGCGAATAATAATATCGAAGAAATTTGTATCGAGATCCTGGCAAAAATCTGCGCCTGCTGTTCCGAACACGCAGTGCGCCGGCCAGAGCACCTGCTCTACACCTTTAATATCTATTAGATCAAAGGGTTTACCCCCCTTGTGATTAGAGGCAAAGGAGATGTGATTCGGTGGATGCCAATCCTGGGTAGCTACTACTCTGGAAAACATAGGAGCGATCCGATTGATTACAGGCGCTACCTGATCTCCCTCCAAGACTTCAAGGCTGCCACCGGGACAGAAATCATTCTGAACATCTACAACGATTAAAGCGCATCGGGATTTATCAATTGTTATCAAAATAACACCTCATTCGTACTTTATTATTCCGCAATCGAACTGTGCTATATCTTCTATCTTGAAATCCTTTTAGTCCTTTCATCAACATAATTTGCCTAGACTTCCCGTTGTGTATCAGATACTTTCTACTGTAAATCAAATGCATCTTAACTTCTCAAGTCGCGGTTCAGATCCACTCAGACCAGATAGGAGGATGCCCTTAACTATCTTCTTTAAGTGCATAATGGTTCAGCAGCGCGGACATTTCAATGGCATAAGAAAAGATCACTCCTTAAAGGCTTATCTCTTCTAACAAGAATTCTAACAGTATACGGTTTGAAGGAGTGATTGATAGAAATATAGATATCAGACTTCTTTAGAAAGTCAACAGAATTTCGGAAATACTGCTTAAACGTAAATAAAAAATTATATATTTTCTTCATAACAAAATAATTATAAATAATAAACAAAACCTTTATATTTTCTTTACATGAAGTATCGATATTTATGATGAAAAATAGATCATAAATAAATATATTAATTCTTTTAAATGATTGAGATAAATCACTATTTAGTTTAAGCTATTCTACATGAAGATTCAGAAAAAAAGCAATCTATACGATTTGATAGCAAGTAAATTGTTCTTCTTTATTGGGCTTTCCTGTTTAATAATTCTATTTTTGATAATGTCCTTTCTTTTTATTGAGGGACTTCCAATCTTTGGTACAGTTAGTATAACTGATTTCATCTTTGGCTCAAGCTGGTATCCTACGAGTGAAAACCCACGCTTTGGAATTCTTCCATTGATCATTGCTTCTATTGCTATTACGCTTTTAGCAGCCTTAATAGCAGTTCCACTAAGTTTAGCGATTGCTGTTTACATCTCTGAATTGGCGAATACTGTTGTAAAGGAGATTATGAAACCAATTATTGAAATAATAGCTTCAATACCATCAGTAATTATCGGTTTCTTTGGCATGGTTGTTGTTGCTTCCTTTCTTCAGAACCAGTTTAATCTGGATACCGGACTGAACCTCTTTAATTCATCCCTGATGCTGGCCTTTATGGCAATACCAACTATAGCGAGCATGTGTGAAGATGCAATCTCTTCTGTTCCTTCAACACTCAAAGAGGCATCGTATGCTCTTGGAGCAAATAGATGGCAGACCATTTTTCATATCACCATACCTGCTTCACTCTCCGGGATTTGGACAGCTATAATTCTTGGAATATCAAGAGTAATTGGAGAAACTATGGTTGTATTGATGGTAGCAGGTGGAGCAGGTATCATTCCAACATCAATATTTGATCCTGTCAGACCCTTAACATCCAATATTGCTGCAGAAATGGCAGAGGCGCCTGTTGGTAGTGACCATTATCATGCCTTATTTGCTATAGGAATAATCTTATTTATAATAACATTTATATTTAACCTGATTGCTGATCATCTTTCAGGGAAATACAAATTCATGGAGAGTTGAAAATAGTTCCCATTATATTGATAAAATGATTTAATTTTCAATTAAGAGAAATATTTTAGGATAAAGTCATGAAGAGTAAGACACAATTAACTGAAAATACTGTTTTTATAATACTCAGGCTTTTATCTTATATCGTAGTTGTTTTTCTTTTTTTCTTGTTAGGATATATATTTACAATGGGCGCTTCTGCAATATCTTGGGAATTTATCTTCTCTCACCCAACAGATGAAATGACTAAAGGCGGAGTATGGCCTGCGATTGTAGGAACATTTTATCTTATTTTAGGATCGTCATTGGTTTCAGTCCCTATAGGTGTTATCACTGCGATATATTTAACAGAATATGCCAGCAATGATAGGATTGTGAGAATAATTCGTTTAGGGATAAATAACCTTGCAGGGGTACCATCTGTAGTCTTCGGTTTATTTGGTTTAAGCCTGTTTGTAATTTTATTTGATTTTGGTACATCTATACTTGCCGGCTCTTTAACCCTTGGAGTATTGAATCTACCTGTAATTATCCGCTCCTCAGAAGAGGCTCTTATAACAGTGCCCAAAACATACAGAGAAGCCTCATTGTCCCTGGGAGCGACCCGTTTACAGACTATTTTTAGGATTGTTTTACCCAGCGCTCTACCTGGGATCTTAACAGGAATTATGCTATCGTTAGGAAGAGCTGCCGGGGAAACTGCGCCAATCATGTTTACTGCCGCGGCATTCTTTACACCCGAACTTCCGACTTCAGTGTATCACGAAGTCATGGCGCTTCCGTATCATATATATGTTATGGCAACTGCTGGGACTCATATTCAGGAGACAAGGCATATCCAATACGGCACAGCTATTATTCTTATAATGCTTGTCCTTATCTTAAATATAACTGGTCTGGTTTTAAGATATAGGTTTAGAAAGAAATTGAAGGGATTATAAATTGATTAAATAATATAATCAAGAAATTTCAACATAGAAGATCGTTCCTTCACTGCTTGATGAAACATTGATCCCCCATCCCAAAATCTCAACAGCATGTTTTACGATAGACAAACCAAGACCTGTGCCTCCGGTTGCTCGTGAGCGGCTCTTGTCCACTCTGTAGAATCTCTCAAAAATCCTTTCAATCGATACTTCTGGTATACCGATTCCTGAATCGGATATTGAAATGATTATTTTATTATCACGCTGCTCTGATATTATTTCAATTCTGCCTTCAGGATTAGTGTAGTTTATTGCATTTACAATGATGTTAAAAAAAATCTCTTCTACGAGAAATCGATTCCCCAAGATATCTCTTTCAGGTATATCGATATCACACACAACTGTTATGTTTTTAGAATCTGATCTGCTGCTAAGAATTTCAATACAATTATTTATTATTTCCTTAAGATCAATTTTATCTGTAGTGATATCTGTCATTGTTTCTAACATGTTCAGCTTAAGCATATCATTTATTATAGAGTCTTGCCTATTCACATTAGAAAGGGCTTTTGATATAAAATCTCTACACATATCAGCATTATCCAGGTTGTCTTCTATTGTTTCAAGATATCCCTTAAGGATCGCTATTGGAGTTTTAAGCTCATGTGAAAGATTCCCAACAAGATCGGTTTTCAATTGATCCATCTTCTGTTTCTCTGTAATATCATGAGTTACGATCAATACACCTGACATGCTTTTTTCTTCTTTTATAGGTATTATAAAAACATCGCAGAATTTTTTATTTTTAAACTCCTCCTGAAACTTTAAGTCTTTACAATGTGACAAAGAATCCTCGATCTTAGAATTAATTAAGCTGCCTCTTATAACCTCATAATAAATCTTATTTATAATCTCTGTTTTTACGTTAAAAAGTGATAAAAACGCTTTATTGGCAATTACTAGCCGCTTGCGGTTGTCAATTACAGCTATCCCGTCATTTATACTATCAATGGTTAACTTAAGCTTGTTCTGTTCCAATCTTAGATTATCCATTTCATTAACTATCTGATCCGCCATTTTATTAAGAGTTCTTTGAAGAATGCCGATTTCATCATCACTAAAGTTCAGAATTCTCCTGGTGTAATCTCCTTCAGAGAAAACCTCGGCAAAATTCCTAGTTTCGCTTATCGGATCTGTTATTCTTTTTGATATGAAAAAAATGGTTATAATAGCAATAATAACGATAATAACTCCAACAGATAATATGAGATTCCTTAAACTGTTCAGAGTCTCATCAATCTCATTTAATGGTTTAGATAGCCTAATTATATATTTATCAAGGCGTTGAGCTATGTAAAGCATATCAATTTGTAATGTATTACTATATCTAATACTTTCGCCAATTTTATTTGTTAATGAATCCATGATCTCAATTCTATATCTGTGATTATCCATACGGCCAGCATTGTAGTATGAGTCGGCAATTACATTACCCTTAAAATCAACGATAGTGATCCTCAAACCTATGATCGCAGATATCTCATTTATTTTATTGGTAAATTTTCTGTTGATTATTCCAATATAGAGATTGGGATTCTCCTTTATTACAAGATCAACAAACTTGATCTTTTGATTCATTTCCCTCTTAATGATTTTTAGGTGTGTTTCCTTAAGAAAATTATTAAAAAAAAATATCAGTATTGAAACAAGCAGAATTATGAGGGAGGTTATGGAAATTATTATCTTATTGAGTATCTTTTTCATGGCTATGCTTTTAGTGATTTGACAATTTTTGAATATAATAAAGTAATATACCAGAGATGCAATGTATTATGAATGTGGCTATACACTATGGAGAAGTACTATTATAAGATGTTGTTGTTCCTTCAAGTGCAGGCAGTTAATATATGAAATACCAGCATTTGCAGGAATAACATAGGGATTACTCAAATACCCCGTCTCTCACAATTTTAAGCCACACTTATATATTATAATCATTACTCTTTCAGCCCATAACCTACACCAGGGAATGTTGTGATTATCTTCTTATGTTTGCCTAACTTTTTTCTTAGATTCATGATATGAACATCAATTGTCCTGTCTATTACAAATATGTCCTCACCTTTTACGCTGTCGATAATATTATTCCTTGTGAATACCTTGCCGGGGTACTTCATAAAGAGATGTAGGATTTCGAATTCTGTTTTAGTGACCTTTACATTATTACCATCAATTTTAAGCAGGTACTTATCTGGATAAAGTTCAACACCATCATATCTTAGCAGGTTCTTCTCTGTCTCATCATTCTTAATTTTGCCGCGTCTTAACACAGCTTTTACTCTTGAAATAAGTTCTTTTATACCGAAGGGTTTAACAATATAATCATCACCTCCCAGCTCCAATCCAAGCACTCTATCGAATTCCTCAGATTTTGCCGACAGAAAGATAATTGGAATTAACTTAAGCTGATCATTCTGACGAATCTCCTTACAAAAATCGTATCCATCCATGCCGTCCATCATAATATCCAGGAGTATCAGCTCAGGATAATCCTTGTCTATAATCTTCAGCGCCTCTTCAGCTGAAGAAAAGGTTTTCACATCATAGCCTTCTTTTGAAAGATTTACATTTAAGATCTCTTGTATATCCTTCTCATCATCAATTACATAGATCAACTTTTTCATAGCACCTTATCTCTCACTATGCCTTACATCAACACCTTCAATGTAATAGATAGCCCTTTCTGCGATGTTTGTGGCATGATCGCCTATCCTCTCAAGGGACTTTGCAATCATGATAAGTCCAAGTGCGTCGGATATTGTATCAGGTTTCTCCGCCATATAAGAGAAGAGTTCTCTATAAATCTGTAAATTTATATCATCAAGTTCATTATCCTTTTCAATGACCTTCATTGCTTTTTCAACGCTTTTTTCACTAATAGCTAAGAATGAATCTCTAATCATCTCTATTCCAATTGATGACATTCGAGATATATCAATCGGCGGTTTCAACAGGGGTCTGCCGCTAAGCTTTAAGGTTTCTTTTGCTATATTTGTTGCAAGGTCACCAATTCTTTCAAGATCGGTATTTATTTTAAGCATGGCAAGCACCAATCTCATATGTACAGCAGCTGGCTGTCTTGTAACAAGGATTTTTACGCATAGGTTATCTATTTCGATCTCAAGGTCATCCAACTTTGAATCTTCATCAATTACATCTTGAGCAAGAGTAAGATCAGAATTCTTAAGAGAATTCACAGAATTTATGATCGCCTCACAGACAAGGTCAGCCATTGTAAATATTCTTGCTCTAACATTCTCCAGATCATGTTCCAAATGAATTGTCATAACTAATCCTCTGAATTATTTCTACAGATTCTTATACACTAGCCGAATTTCCCTGTAATGTAATTCTCAGTCATCTCCAATTCCGGCTTAGTAAACATCAATTCTGTACTATTGATTTCAATCAAATCCCCCATATACATGAATGCAGTATAGTCACTAACCCTAGCTGCCTGCTGCATGTTATGGGTAACGATAATTATTGTATAATCTTTTTTCAAGTCTTCTATTAACTCTTCAATTTTCTGGGTTGATATAGGATCAAGAGCGGATGCAGGTTCATCCATCAGTATTATATCCGGTTCAATAGCTATTGTTCTTGCAATACACAGTCTCTGCTGCTGCCCTCCTGAAAGACTAAGCGCAGATTTGTGCAATCTATCCTTTACTTCATCCCATAGCGCTGCGTCTTTTAGTGATTTCTCGACCTTTGATTCAATATCATACCTATTTCTCACACCATTTATTTTTAAACCATAAGCTATATTATCAAAAATTGACCTTGGAAATGGATTCGATTTCTGAAATACCATTCCAACATTTCTCCTAAGATCAGTAACATCATATTTTAGATCATATATTGAATTATTATCAATCAAAATATCACCTTCAATTCTAGTACCGGCAATGATATCGTTCATTCTGTTTATGCATCTAATAAGAGTAGATTTTCCACAACCTGATGGACCAATAAGGGAAAGAACAGAATTTTCCTCAACATCAAGTGTAACATTTTTTACAGCAGCATTTTCCCCATAGTAAAAGTATAGGTTTCTTATTTTAATCTTGATATTCATTATATTTCCTATTTAAGCATAATACACATTATTATTCCATATCTAATATTTAAATTATTTATAAAGTAAATATAATTTGAATATGAAGAAATTGTTAATTTATTATAATTGATTTATAATATTAGTGCTACTAAACTACACACTATAATAATATTATAGTCATTAATCAAATAATTCACAACATTTAAAGAAAATCTTTATAAAAATTTTATAATTGAAAATTATTGATTTAGTAAAAGAAATAAAAGGAGGCGTTTTTTATGTATATAAATATATTTAAAAAATTTATAATCTTTATAACAGCAATAGCAATTTCAGTTTTTTCTTATGGTTGTTCAAAGGAAAGGGGATCAAGGATTGTAATCAAAGGATCAACAACAGTTCTACCCATAACTCAAAAATCTGCTGAGGAATACAGAAAAATTCACAAAGTTGTGATATCGATAGAAGGAAGCGGCTCTGGAAACGGCATCAAGGCAATTATTGACGGTTCTTGTGATATCGCAAATTCATCAAGAGAGATGAAGGATAAAGAGCTAAAAAAGGCAAAGGAAAAGAAAATAAATATTAGAGAAATAGCAGTAGCCTTTGATATGATTGTTCCTGTAGTTCATCCAACAAACCCTGTAAAAAACATCTCACTGAATCAGTTAAAGGCTATCTATAGTGGATCTATTACTAACTGGAAAGAGCTTGGAGGCAAAAATGAAAAAATTGTTGTTATTTCACGAGATACCAGTTCCGGAACCTATGAAGTATGGCACGAAAAGGTAATGGAAAAAATGGATGTAGGTAAGGCAGCTCTCCTTCAAGCGTCAAATGGAGCAATATTATCAGCTGTTGCAGTTAATCCAAAGGCAATTGGATATGTTGGATACGGTTATTTAAACAATAGTGTAAAGACCTTAACAATAAATAATATAAAAGGCACAATTGAGAATGGAAAATCAGGGGAATATCCGATTACCAGAAAGCTATATATGTATGTGAACAACGATAAATTGTCAAAAGAAGCAGAAGCTTATATTAACTTTATATTGAGCAGGCAAGGACAAGATATTGTAAAAAGGACAGGGTTCATTCCCCTTTAATTGTGTTATTTCAATTTCAACAAGATTAGCCAGGATATTAAGGGCGAAGGAAAATCCTTTGCCCTTACAAATCCTTATTACAAAGTATCAATATTGTCATATGGGAACAGAAATAATAAGTGAATCCGATACTGTGATTAAAATCTGCACCTTTAGTAATACTAATAGAATTAAGATCTTTTCTGCTGTCGAGAGTAGAAAACAGATACATGAGAAACGGCTTTAAGCGCTTCTTTTATATCATCAAAAACAGCTATCCCTTTATTTAATAACTCCTTTTTTGCTTCACGCATCATCTCTTCAATATCAATTGCCTCAACCTCCTGCCGAATATTGGGAAGAACAACTATTACTGGTTTATTTGATCTATCAGCCACCTCCTTTAAATTCTCTGCAAGATCCTTATATGGAGTGACTTCTTTAACAGAATCAAGGTTCAGCTTTATAACAAGGGATTTATAATGATGAAGGAGTTTAATCACTACATGAAGGTCAATCTTTTCATCAGTTGCTGCATGCAAAAGAACTTCTTTAAGACGATGCGGCCGGAAATAGGCATTTGCCACGTCTATTGGATTAGGGGAGCTTGAACCAGGTTTTGGAAGAATCTTATCAATTTTATCTCGAATATCTTTTTTAAAAAGCGGAACCGAAAGTCCAAAGATTTCAGCAGTATCAGAAGCAGAAACACCAAGGGCTCCACTTCCGCCAGTAACAGATAGTCCTTTATATACTCTGGCAGGAAGCTGAGAAAAAGCAAGACTTGCATTGGCCATCTCTATTAAGTCATTTACCTGAACAGCGTTGCATTGCCTAAGTAAAGATTCCCATACTTCTCGGTTACCTCCCATAGATGCAGTATGGCTTGTAACAGCTCGTTTGCCAGCCTCTGAGAGTCCTCCTTTGTAAATTATAACAGGCTTTCTTTTTGCAGTATCTTTCAGGATTCTAAAAAAGGATCGTCCATCATCCACACCTTCAATATACATACAGATAACATGGGTTTCAGGATCAACGCTAAGATATTCTAGCAGTTCTGTATCCCTTAAGTCAGAGCCATTGCCAAAGCTTACAACCTTGCTGAACTTAATGCCCATCCAGTTCCCCATATAAGCAAAATCTATTGTCATAGCGCCGCTCTGGGAGAGAAAGGCAACATGTCCGCTTTCACGTGAAAGGTCAGGTCCTGGAACTACAGTAAGCCCGCTTTTGGGACAGTATATACCAAAACAGTTTGGGCCTATAACTCTGATTCCTTTAGCAGCTATCCTTTTTATCTCTTCCTCCAAGGCTATTCCCTCCTTCGTTCCTGTTTCCTTAAATCCAGCAGATAGGATCTCGGCTCCAGATACACCCTTTTGTCTGCAAACCTCAAGAGCTTCTGGAACATGCTGCGCAGGTACAGTTATAATAGCAAAATCTATCAGTTCTGGTATATCCTCCATACTTTTATATATCTTAATTCCCGCAAACTCACCTCCCTTAGGATTTACAGCAAATATATTCCCTTCATATCCAACACCTTGAAGTGATCGTATAATACCCCCTCCATATCCGGAGCCTTTTGACGAGACTCCAATAACAGCAATACTTTTAGGGTTAAATATCCTATCAAATTCAGAGAACTTTTTATTGTCTTCTAGTTCGGATGTCATATTATTTGCTCCTTTTATTGCCGAAAACGATTATATACAAATAAATTCATACTATAAAGTGACACATCTATCATTTCATCTATATTCTTAAAAGCAAAATTTTGCATAAATGGTGAATATCCCAGAAAATGAAGTTGACAGTTATAATTACCATTTATCCAAATATAAACGTTAATATGTGCTATTCTCAATCTTTCTAAATTTATTGTATTTTGTAAAATAATAATAAACGCCAATATGGCTAACGAGAAGGAACTTTTCAATATGAATATTAAATTTATTCAAAGAGGATGGCTAAACGGCAATTCAGTCATTTACGACTCGGATAAACTGGTGATTTTTGACACCGGATATTACTCCTGTCGCCAAGAGACTGTTGAACTGATAAAACAGGAAGGGTACGATGTTGCTGATTTTGATATGATCGTTAATACACATTGCCATTCTGACCATGTTGGCGCTAACGCAGAGATCATAAATTCATCAAACGCAAAGGTTGCCATGCATCAATATGAGGCATATTATGTAAATCGCGGCGACAGATGGGCTACATGGATTGACTATTTCGATTACGAAGTTCCGGAATATAAGGTTGATATATTTTTAAAAGATGGTGATATACTAAATTTGGGTAATATAGAAATAGAAGTGATCCATACCCCGGGCCACTCGATCGGTGGGATAAGTCTGTATGACAGAAGCAATAAAATTCTAATATCAGGCGACGCCATTCATGAAAACGATTTTGGAATAATAAATGCCCGTGTGGAGGGCAGCTCCGCCATATTTATGCTGAAAGCGTCCCTTGAAAGACTCCAGAAACTGGATATTGATGTCATCTATCCCGGACACGGAAAACCAATCTATGATGCACAAAACAATATCGACACCTGTCTTTTGCGTATTGATGAATTCATCAATGATCCTGTAATGATTGCTCATCACTTGCTTCCCAGGATTATAATATTTCATATATTAAGAAAGGGTAGAATTGAAAAAAACGAATATATCAATTATTTGAAAAAGAGCATGTGTCGGTGGACGACTGCTACCGCCTGCGGGAGCGGCTCGACGAGCG
>JAXHTB010000071.1:0-12914 GCA_034190185.1 Spirochaetota bacterium
CTGTGCTTGAACCGCAATTTGGATTATGTGACCCGTCATCGTTTATAAAAATAAATGCATCTCTTATAGAATCGGGACAACTTATACTGCTGTCTCCTCCCCATTTATAACTATAACAATATTGGGCTGGCATACCGGATTGTATAGAGTTAGTTTGATGACATCCAAAACAAAATCCACTTGACTGACTATCATATACCGAGCTGAAAAGGAGTTTTCCGCTGGCATACCCACTGACAGGCTCAGGCTCTGATCCACCAATGCTTGCATGCTGCTCGTGACAATGGGAGCAGTTCCCTTTGGAATAATTAAAAGAAACAAGAGAAGATCGGTCTACTCCATAACTGCTATTACCATGAGCAGAATCTGAATAAGGGCCTGCATAAAGTAGACAGGCTCCAATGACAAAACAACTAACACCTAATACAGCAAAACCGATCTTTGTTAATCTATATTTAAATGCTGAATAGAACATAATATTTCTAAATATATCACAGACTTTCAACTGAATTATCTCCTTTACTGTTTTTCAGTATGACAGGTACCGCAGCCTGACCAGTCGTTTCCCTGGAAATCCCAGCGCATCATTTTATAGTAAGGAGAGCCATGCGCTCTATGACAAGAGAGACACATAACCATATCCCCGCCAGTTCCAAGGGTAACAGTGGAATCTGGTCCAGTCCATCCTGACAGGTCAGATCGCGCAACTGGTATGTCTGGGTTAAAAACGCCTATACCTGTGCCTTCTGCTCCAAAGGCATCTGCGTATTCTCCTGAATTTGGTATAGTAAAATCTGAGGGGTGACGTATCCAATTGGATGAATCATGTTCCTGATGGAAATTCCCATGACATCCTGAGCAGAATGCAGTCATTGTATTGCCGAATTCAGCAAATCCTCCAGAGGAGCTATGGCCACCATCGTAACCCAGATACTCATTATGATCTCCTGCGCTTTTTGTTGCCTGCCAGTCATCATCTTCAATCCCTGCAACACCATGACCTTCACCGCCGAGATGTCCTGACAGAAAACGATACCAGCCCTCACCTTCAGGGTTGTTATCTATCAGAGGACCTTGATCATCTGCATGATGCTGAGGATTCAAGTGACAACCTCTACATCCGCTCCCTAAAGTCGGCAGGACATATTGCTTTACAGCCAATGATACGTGACAACTCCCAGCACAATTATTATTATTGCCAGGAGCATGATCGAGTCTTGGATCTTCACCAGCAACACCGAGTACATTATGCCCTTTAGTGTCTTCTCCATGTGCTACCCAATAGAAATTTCCACCAGCTAAAATGTTTGTCGGGGGAGTAGAGGCATTATAGACAACAGGCACAATAATATCAGAGTCTTCTAAGCTCAAGGTAATTGTCGGGGATCCATCAGTATAATTGGTATGGCATCCTACACAATCAGCCACTAACAGACTTTCTATAGGCGCAGAACCGGGTCCTCCCCAATTTGCATCCCAGGGCCATGGGTTCTGACTTCGATGCATGGTGTGGCAGTTACTGCAATTTCCTTCAACCTTGCAATAAGATCTTTCTGAAAAATAAAGCAGGAGAAAAAAAATTATACATCCATATATTATTTTATTGCCATTTATAAATTTCAATATATCACCTCCAGTAATATATTGAAATACAGAGAAGAAAATATATAACTTTTAATATATCTTGTTTTTCTTTCATATTTTTTATAATAATAATTCAACTAGCATTCCTAAATCTAATCTAAAGACAACCGTTATTATTTACAATGACAATATAAATAATTGCTCTGGATTAAATTTAATATATATTATATCCAGTTTCAGAAAAAAATGAATCTGAGTATTTTTATTGCATTTTCATAACCTGTACTCGATTATTGAATGTATCAGCAATCAGAACATACCCCCTTGGATCAATACAGATATCGGTTGGAAACTGAAACCACCCCTTGCCCCATCCTTTACCTCCGAATTCAAAGAGATAATTCCCTTTAACATCATACACATTGGCAGTATGTCTCATATAATCAATGACATATACCCTACCCTTATTGGAATCTATAGAAAGACCTCGTGGTCGGCTAAGCTTACCTGAACCTCCCCCTTTTTCTCCAAATTCAACAACTAACTCTTCATTTTCATTATATATATATACCTTTCCCCATTCCTCACTTAGGAGGTAGATATTCCCTTTTCTATCTATCTCCACATCACAGATAGCAACCCTCTCAGAGTTGATTGAATTAACATGCTTACCATTCTTATCAAAAACTTCAATCCCTTTATGATTCGTTCCTGCTACATAGATATAACCCTTATTGTCAAGAGCGATGTTTTTAGGAACAAATTTTACAGCCCCTATAAATCCATCAAAATAGATGTCTCTTTCCCATTTCAGGCAAGGATTGAAAACAGAAATTCGTGCTCTAGATTTCTTAGATACTGAAGACTGGCCTACAAAAAGATAACCTTCAGTATCAACACTCATACAAGTCGGTGATAAAATGCCATCATCCTTGTCAAGGGTATAAAGGTGAAAAAAATCTGAAGTGTAAATAAGAATTCTGCTATGACCAGAGTCAATTAGATATATCTCATCTTTCACTGTCTCAAAGAATACAGATGATGGGAAGGTAAGTCTTTTACCCTCTTCATCCTCATAGATAATATAAATACATTTGGATGAGATCGATTTTTCCTTATTAGTAAGCTCCTTAACCTCTTCTTCTTGAGTAATATGAACAGATTCAGTTGAGATAGTCTTGTCCTCATCTGAAGTTCCTTCAACTTTATCATCCTCCTCAATTACATTAACAGATTCAGATGATGCAATCCCCTCCTTATTTTCAGGACTTTCTCTATCAAAATCTTCTTGTACTACAGGAACAGATTCGGTTTTAGTGATCTCTTGCTTGTTTGTAAGCCTTTCAGTATTTGGATCTTTCTGAATAATGTGAATAGACTCGGATGAGGTTATCTTGTCCTGATCTGGAAGTATTTTACCATTATCATCTATCACAATTACATCATCAGAACCTGATGGGGTGATTTTTTCCTTGGAAGATATTGGGGAAAAACTCAATTGGATGATTATAGTAATAACTATCAATTTTGTAAATCGTTGAACCATAATTACTTCTTTGCTCCAGGCTGACTGCGCTGCATAAACTTAATAAAATCTTCTTTTCGTTACTAATTAAAATTCTAATAAGATCAGCATAACAAAAAAATTAAAATATATTATATTAGTACGACTAAACTCTATTAAACATAATGAGCAGGGTCAAACTTAAGTCATTCCTTAGGACGCTGGAATCTTATATAGTAATGGGGGTAGCGTCTGATTTTGAAGTTCCCCACATTATTTTTCCACACTCATATATTATAATATACTGATTAAACTAAGGTAATTCAAATTGAATAATATATAATTTCTTCGCATTTCCAGTATTCATGCCCTATTTCTGCAAAATCAATCAATTAAACAATTTAAAAAGGAGATGATATAAAACATCTCCTTAATCCTTCTTTTCCAATTTTTATAATTATCTAATTAGCTATTCACATATTGCAGTCAAATCTAATTTTTATCCTCCAGTATCCTTAGTAGAATGACATACAAAACAACCGCTTGTATTGCTACCGCTACCAGCTACCATACCTGTGTAATCCCATCTTAGCAAATCAGGATAATCAGTAGCATGAACTCCGTGACAAGATAGACACATGACCACATCAGATCCAGGTACAACAGTTCCATTAGGGGAGGATGGGACTGAATTTCTGGCAATAGGAGCCTCAACACTATAACTTGTATAAGATGCATACTCTCCAGTAGCAGGCAGAGCTATATCGCTTGGATGTCTTTGGAAGGGTGAAGAAATAGTTGGACCAATCCCTTCATCATCTCCCATAGATGGTCCTGTTAGTGTATGAAAATTCCCATGGCAGGTGCTGCAAAATCCGCTAATGGTGTTATTGGGAGGCCTAATGCCGCCTGCGCCATGACAGTGCAACTCACCTCCGGAACAACCTAATATCATAGGAGTTGTCTCTCCATAGTATTCGTTATGACTGGCAGCACTTACATTCTGCCATCTGTCAACGGGATTTTCAAGGCCCTTTACACCGTTCAAGAATCTATAGCTATCATAGATATTATCAGCAGAGTCAAGCGCACCATCTACATTGCGATGATGAGCTCCTTTTAGAGCATTCAACCCACTTCCAAGACCGTAATAACGATTGCCATGACAACCATTATCGCCAGCGCATGTTAAATTTGTAGAATTGACTATTCCCCCATTGTCATGTAAAAATTGAAGACTCCCACCAGGGGGACCGTATAATGTATTATCTATATCACCAACATCAACAACATTATGCCCCTTAGCATCTGATGCACCGCTTCCCTTTGCGCCGGTGATATAGGCGAAATTTCCTCCAGCTAAATCATTAACATCTGTATGATAGACCTGTGGTATCTCACTTCCATTAATAATTTCTATCCTGTTGCCAGTTCCCATACCATGGCAACCCAAACAGTCGCCGCGAGTTAATAGAGCATAAGGCCCGTTTCCTGTCCAAGGTTGACCAGTAGCGCCATAGGTTGCCATTGGGGATCCGCTCTGGGAGTTGTGCATTGTATGACAGTTGGAGCATTCACCAGTAATTTCAGCCATAAGAATATATGGATTTCGCACCATGGAAAATATCATAACACTGACTATCATTAATATTAAAGCTATTTTATTATTCTTTTTCATGAAGAGCCTTCGTTAAAATTACTGAATATTTTTATAAAATTATATCCCATCCTTAGTGGAATGACACACAAAACAACCACTCTCATTGCTCCCACCTCCAGCGATCATTGTATCATAATCCCATCTTAACAGATCAGGATAATCAGTAGCATGAGCTCCGTGACAGGATAGGCACATAACCAAGTCTGTCCCGGGAGTAACATCACCACTCGGAGCAGCCGGAACCGTTGGACGTGCAACTGGAGCCTCTACACTATAACCTGTATAAGATGCATATTCACCACTAGCTTTCAAAACGATATCGGTTGGGTGCCTTGTAAAGGGAGATGAGGTATTTCCGCCTATATTATCCACTGAATGGAATAATCCATGACACGATGCACATAATCCACTAATGGAGTTACCTGGCGATGTTACTAGATCATAGCTACCAATATGACACGAAGTAGTACAATCAGTTTCAGGATCATAATCTACAGCACTGGTATTACCGTAATACTCATTATGACTAGCAGCATCTACATTCTGCCATCTATCTGTAGGTGACGAATTATTTTCAAGTCCTCTTACAGTATAAAGAAATCGATACGAATTGTATACTTCATCAGCAGTATCACATTGCCCGTCAATATTCCGGTGGTGACTCCCTGTAACACCTGCACCGTTAATTGTGCGAATGCCATGACACCCATTATCTCCAGCACATGTAAGGTTAGCATCTGAAACAGTACCCCATGCATGAGGAAACCCAGGGGCAACATCCAGATTAATATCATCATTACCAAGATCGATTACATTGTGTCCCTTTGCATCAGAAGCGCCACTTCCCTTTAGACCAGTGATATAAGCAAAATTCCCTCCTGCTAAATCCCCGCTATCATTATGTAATACTTGAGGAATCTCACTTCCATTTAGATTTACAATCTTATCATTACCCCCCATGCCGTGACACCCCAGACAGTCACTCTTTAAAAGATTATCTTTAGGGGTTGTAGAACTATCAAAGGTCATTGGAGATCCACCTTGACTGTTATGCATGGTGTGACAGTTGGAGCATTCGCCAGTCACTTCAGCTAGCGATACTTCAACCATAAATCCTATAAAAGCAAGCACAAGACCTGCTATAAATGGCATTAAGATTCGAATCTTATGATTCATTTTCATGATCATTACCCCTTGTCAATCATTAAGCTCAATCACTTCACTCATTACTTAATTAGTTCTTCTGCAGAGGAATGACAACCCACACAGTCTTTTGTTAGCAATGCAGGATTAAGACCGTTTGGATTAACTTCATCTACACCCTGTGAATTATGCATTGTATGACAGTTAAAGCATTCACCGGAACCCCTTGCCAAAAGATTTCCAGGCACAATGCAAAGGAAAGCTATAAGCGAATTAATTATAAAAATTAATTTTTTTTAACTTCATAAGATTATTGCTTATAAATTTAAATAATAATAAATAGCAGAAAGTGGGACTTAAGTAACCTCCCACTTTTCTGCTAATTCTATCTATATTTATGATTAGTACATATTAAAGTTATATGTTAAATTTACCTTTGTGCATCATGACAGCCAAGGCAACCATAGGTTGCTCCACCTGCTGCAACTTGAGTACTATAATCCCACCTTAAAAGATCATTATTTGCAGTACCATGCGCACGATGACAAGATAGGCATGTTGCTTTACGCTGGCCTGCTTCAATAGCAGCATCATAGCCAACTGGATTATTCTTATAATCGCTAGCTGTCAATGGGGTTGTTTCTACACCTATTGCCCAACTGCTAGGGATCTCTACATCAGTAGGGTGTCTTATCCATGGACTAGAAGCTCCGCAGTCTTCGGTTGATCCGTTCTCATTATGAAAATCTCCATGGCATTTTGCACACAATTCGCTGATGCTTGGATCATTTACTCCAGCGCTATAAATATTATGCGGATCCCCAGCATCAGGAGTCGCTATCAGATCCTCTTCATAATCACTTGCCCCTGTTCCTACTACACCTGCAATTCCAACATAAAGCATACGATAAACTGCTGCTGGATTATGATGTCCGCCACTTATTGCAGTCATGTCGTTTAAATCAACTTGGTTGCCGTGACAACCATTAGTTCCAGCACAACCTAAACCATCTGTATTACCAGTATACCATGATGTTTCTGTAGAATTAAATCCAGCCGGAAGAGCTGTTGCGCCGATGTCATGAGTATTGTTACCATTATTATCTGCAGGATTAGCAGTAGTAAAGAATCCACCTGCTAAACAGTTATCGTCACTTGCAGAACTGAGCATAACAAAGGGGGTGTTGGTACCGTCATCTAAGGGATCACTGCCTGAAGTAGTATGACACCCAAGACAGTCATTATTAAGCAATGCCTCATTAGGGCCATCACCATCAACAGGAGAGCCATTTTGGCTATTATGCATAGTGTGACAGTTAACACATGCGCCACTTACAGCAGCAGTTGCTTGGTTAGTAAAGTAACTCACTATTGCTATGGCTATAAAAACAACAATTAGGCTTGAAGAAAACTTTTTTATCACTTTTTTATACCTCCATTTTTAAAACTTAAGAATACACTAGGTTGAATATTGATCTTGTTGTAATACATCTCTCTAAATAATCTATTCCTTGCCTATATCACCTCCATTTTATAAATATTTAAAACTGTATAAACCATAAATCGAATATTTATCAATAAAAGTAATGATTAAAAAATTATTTGGATTGATTACGCCCAATCTCTTTTGATCACTAAAAAAACAACCTTCAATAAACCCAGCTAAAACAATTATTAAACCAAAGCTTAAAAAGTCAATAAAAAATAACATAATTTAATAATTGATTAGTACTTCTTAACTAAAGATTATAGGATTTTCATAAATCATAAAGTCTATAAGAAAATAATTTGCCCTAGAATCCTTCTATAACTAAACAAATATTCATATCTGATGAATATCTTAATAAATAAAAAACGTTCAAAATTCCGATACGCTTAAATAATAATTATTCTTTATATTAATAATATATGCAATTATTATACCAAGTTATACAATATATATAAATTATAATATGATGATCATAAAATAATCAAATTATTAATATTTTCATACTAAAACCTGCACAATAAACCTATTTCAGTTATATTATAAGGATAATATTATATAATAATTCAGGTTTTTGTAGTTCATATATAACAATAAATGTTGAATTTATTAACATTAAATGTTAATTTTTTCAACACATTCAATATATTACTCTAATCTATGTTCTATACAAAAATACTATCCCATAAAAGAGCAACTTAAATATAGGAAAACAAGGTTAAGTGTCCCTCTATATCAGCCCTTATATGCAGTGTATAAAATCTAAGTAAAAAAATGCTTATAATTCTTCCATTATTTCTTCAATGTTTATTAACTATTAATGTAACTACTCGGCTATCTCTTAACTGCTCGAATATTTTGAATTTTTATTAAAGTGTAAGATAAAGAAACAAGGAGATAGAAGAGATTGAGGAAATTTTAAAACACTTTTTATCATCTCCATATCTCTATAATCCCCATATCCCCTTTTATTACATCTCTTTTTTAAATTTTGAATATAGCTGAGCAGTCACCTATTAATTATTATCGGAAACACTTCCCTAGATCAGGAGATATTACCTCATCAGGATATTGAATTTTTCATAGGATTGGGACTTTGCCCATAAGTTAAGAGCTATAGAAAATTATCTTTCAATTTTATATTTTCTAATTTTATTATATAGTGTCACCCTGTCAATATTCAGCTCATGAGCAGATTTTGAAATATTCCAGTTATTTTCATGTAAAATCTTTACAATATGTTTTTTTTCTATATTCGCAAGGGTCCTAGATGAAGATTGGGTTTCATCAGCACCATTCTGAATATTTATCGGTAGATCTTCTAAAATAATTTCATCACTCTTCCCAATTACGATTGCACGTTCAATTATATTCTCAAGCTCTCTTACATTTCCTGGCCAACTATAACTGATAAGCGCCTCCATGGCCTCACCTGAAATTGACTCAATTTTTTTTGTGGAAGTTCTTTTATATTTTTGTAAAAAATGATCTGCAAGAAGGGGGATATCGGATTTTCTTTCACGTAATGGGGGAAGATAAATATCCACTACATTTAATCGATAGTAAAGATCTTCCCTAAAAATACCGTTACGAACCGCTTCCTCTAAATCCCTGTTTGTTGCGGATATGACCCTAATGTCTACATTTACAGACTTATTGCTCCCTATACGATAAAAATTCTTTTCCTGAAGAACACGCAATAGGTTCATCTGGGTTTTTGAGCTAATATCTCCAATCTCATCAAGAAACAGAGTTCCTCCGTTTGCCATCTCAATCTTGCCTTTTCGTGTCTGCTGCGCTCCTGTAAAAGCTCCCTTCTCATAGCCAAACAGCTCGCTTTCCAAAAGGTTCTCAGGCAGAGCCCCACAACTTAAATCGATCAGAGGGCCATTCTTGCGTTTACTATTAATATGTATGGCTTTTGCAATCAGTTCCTTCCCAGTTCCACTCTCTCCCCTGATCATAACAACAACATCAGTTTCAGCAACAGAGCGAACCAATTCAAAGATCTCCTGCATCTTTTTACTTTTTCCTATTATCTCCTCAAACTTATACTTCTTTTCCAGCTCTCTGTGTAAATGCAGATTTTCTTGTTCAAGAATTTTTAACTTTAAAGCCCTTTCAATTACCTGGGACACATTTTCCGGATCAAGGGGTTTAACAATGTAATCATAAGCTCCTTTCTTCATGGCCTGAACTGCTGTGTCAATTGAGGCATAAGCAGTCATTATTAGAATTGGCAGACTCGGATCTATTTCTTTACTTTTTTGCAGAAGTTCCATTCCATTCATACCTGGCATTTTCATATCAACAACAGCAAGATCACAGCAATGCGATTTTATCATTTCTAAAGCATCCCAGCCATTATCACTAGTCTTTACCTGATACCCTTCTTCTCTGAGCCAATTACTCAAAGATTCACGTGCTATCAATTCATCATCAACAATCAGTAAACAAAAATTGTCTTTCAATTATTACACACCCATTATTTATTATTTACAGGCAGAACAATATGAAATACTGTCATCTCTTTAACTCTACTCATTACACCTATGGTACCCTTGTGTTCTTGAATAATACCATATGCTACAGACAGACCTAAACCTGTGCTCTTTGCCTCATCTTTTGTAGAAAAAAACGGATCAAATATCTTTTTCAGATTTTCCTCACTGATACCTATTCCTGAATCTGCAACACTAATTTCAACCTTATCATTATTTAAACTGCGTGTTCTCAAGGTAATACTACCTCCATTAGGCATTGCTTCTATTGAATTTATGATCAATGCCACTAGGGTTTGCTGAATCTGTTTTGGATCACAGAAAATCTGAGGAATATCGTCTTGAATATCTAGTTCAACATCTACATTATGTTCCTGTACAATATTATTCAACAGCAACAAACTGTTTATTATAATATCGTTTACATCTGATTCTTGCATCATAGGTTTTGATTGTCTGGAAAAAACCAATAGATTATTCACAATTTCGCTGCATCTTTTAATTTCACCTTCGATCAGATACAGATTTTTACTAAATTGCTCCAAACGATTCTGATCTATCTCTTTATACTTCACAATCTTAATCATCAGCTTAACGTAAGTCAGCATACCTTGAAGCGGATTGTTGATCTCATGTGCAACAGATGAGGCAAGCACCCCCATCGAAGCCATTTTCTCCGATTGTAACAGTTTCTCCTGGGCAATTTCCAGCTTTTCAGTCCGTTCCTCTACCTTTTTTTCTAATTCAATGTTCAAGGATTCTATCTCCTCTCTAGCCTTCTTCAAATCAAATATCATATGGTTAAAGGAACTTGCAAGAACACCTATCTCATCCCTTGTGTTTACAGGAATCTCAATATTCAGATCACCCCGAGCTACCCTCACCGTGGCATTTAACAATTGATCAACAGGCATTATGATAAGACGATAAACAGATAATGCTAAAATGGATGAGACAAAAAATATTGAAACTATAGCAAAATATATTAGTATTGACCGATTTCTTCTTATATTATTATCAATATTTAATAGTGGAAATGCGATATCGAGTACTCCAAGCACTTTATGATCCTTTGGATGCGCATGACATGGAGCATTATAACAGTCAGGTTCATTGAATATCGGTGTTATCATTGCAAGAATTCTATGATCACCACTTTGAAATATTCGGCTTCGCTCAGATGTTGAGAGACGTGAAAGAGGTTTTTCAACAGAATGACACATATAACAAGCTTCAGCATTTTTATCAACATAACTACCCATCTCCGCTTTATTTGTTGAAAATTTGATCATACCATCCTTATTGAATATCCTGATCACTTCAATACCATCCTGCTTCCCTATAGAATCAATCATTCTATACACACCCTCTCTATGATCGATAAGCATATCATATCTTGTGCTTCTTTTGATCGTATCGCTCAATCTACCGACACCGTTTCGAACCTCCTCAATAACATAGCGTTGATGATGACCCAGAAAGACTAAGGAAATAACTACAATGATTAAAATTGTAAGGAGACTTATTGTTAATATTAATTTTGTACTAATATTTAAATATAATTTCATAACGCCGCCTAGGCCTCAACCATATTTGTTAAGGATTTATTCTCCTAGAAATCTAAACAAGCTGATTTTGGAGAAGTCAGAAGGCAGGAGTCAATTAAAAATTATCTTAATTGCTGAATATCTGATCACTATGCTGACTTTTTAATTCTCCAGTCAAGCTATACGAATGATGTCTATAGACTCCTTTATTGTTGAGTTAATAATCAATGTCTAGAAAAAAACGCATAAAATAAATTTTATAATGTAATTAAATGATTAACCTCTATATCCATTATTAGTTACAATGACAATAACTATTCAATTATTTTCATAAAGATAAGCTGTTTTCAAAGATAATTCGCAAGAGCAACAACGAATCCTAATAAACAATCCAGCTTTGCTGGAAAGTTTTCAAGGACTCAGTAAAAAGCCTTAACTCTAAATAAGTATAGATGGTTGTTTGCCGCTTTCTAACTGTAAAGTAATCAATTTGAACTTACAAAAAAAGTTAAAAAAGCTTGATTTAATCAAAAAATTAAAACTACTCTACAAAAATTATTAATTATCCTTAAAAAACAGGAAAGGAACAGGAATGAAATTAAAAACAATCGGGTTGATATTAGTAATATTTCTACTTGCTCATCCAAGTTTATATTCAGAAACAGTAACATCAGAGGAGACAAAGGCAGTAACTTTTAATCTTAAATATTTTATAGATCTTTCAAATCTTGAATATGATGACTCTCCATATGCTGGAAGAACAAATATTGGAAATATAATCATTCCTAATATACTAATAAAAACTACCTGCCTGGACTTAACCCTCGGAGCATGGTATAGACATATCTACGTTGAATTTGATGAAGATGACTCACCTGAAAAATTATATCCATTTATAGCTGCGATCTTTCGCCCTTGGAATTATTCAGAGGTTATTATCGGCAACTATGAGAATCTTTTCGCCTTTCCAAATACAATCTACAACGAATTCCTTTTTTTTGAGGAAAGAGCCATTTCATCAGGAATAAAAATATCCCTTAAACATAATAAATATTGCTTATTTACATATCTTGACTGGCTTGAACTAGATACTGAGGAGCATCCAGAAGAGTTCATTCATGGTATACTATGGGAACAGAGCTTATTCAGTTTCCTCTATTATAAGATATATACACATTACCATCACAAGGGTGGGCAGTTACATAAGGACACTCATCCTGTGAGGATAGAGCAGGATATAGTAGCCTCCCCCCTTATTGGAGTAAGCTATAAGGGATTTTTTTCTGAGGTGGAATACTACTTAAGCACATTTTCGCAAAATTTTGGAAGATCTCATTACGGAAATGGTATCGATTTTAAAGTTGGATATGCTGTTGGTGAGAGTTTGACCTTTTCATATCAAATATGGTATAATAATAACTATTATCATCAGGATGCGCATATTTTTTATCAGAAGAGAGATAATATCCTAAATAGATTAAGGCTTGAT
>JAXHTB010000072.1:0-12804 GCA_034190185.1 Spirochaetota bacterium
CACCTTTGTCCCAGAGAGCCACGTGGAAATCGTGCGAAAGGCCCTTTGCAGCCAAGGGGCCGGCGGCGCCGGGAAGACAATAACTTATTCTAAATATTAGTTCTATTTAGGACTTTGCAAACTGGATTTCATCAACGTCAATTGGAGGCGAAAGATGATTGAAATATCTGGTTTTAGTTTTAATGAAGAGATATCTAAAGGATATCATTCTGTTTTATATAGGGGATGTGATGACCATTCAGTGCCTGTTTTAATAAAAGTTTACACAATAAAGGATACTTCTTATTCAAAGATTGCGCAATTTAAAAAGGAATTCCATAATATTTATAATCTAAAGTCTGAAGGTATTGCTAAAGCAAAGGATGTAGAGTTTTGCGGCAGTGATATTGCAATAGTACAGGAAGATTTTAACGGTATATTCCTTAATGATTTTATAAATAATGGCTACTGTGAAATTCAAAAATTTATTGATATCTCTATCCAACTTGCCACGTCTGTCGGAGATATGCATAATATCGGTATATCCCACAAAGAACTAAAACCCAAAAGTATTTTGATAAATCAGGCAAGCGGCGGAGTAAAGATTATTGATTATGGACTTTCCTCCATTTTAACAGGAGAATATGAACAGATTTATATTCCTGAAATATTATCAAACAGTCTGACATATATATCTCCAGAACAGACAGGACGAATGAACCGGATAGTGGACTACCGAACGGATTTCTATTCACTGGGTATAATATTTTACGAATTACTAACAGGAACAATTCCTTTTAGTTCCAATAATCCCCTTGAGCTGTTTCACAGTCATATTGCAAAAATTCCAAAAACACCGATGCAGCATAGAGCTGATATACCAGAAGTAATATCTGGAATAATAATGAAACTCTTGTCAAAGAATCCTGAGGATAGGTATCAGAGCGCTTATGGACTTATATCTGATCTTGAGGAATGCAAAGCGCAAATTGAAGATAAGGGTAGGATCGATACGTTTGATATCGGGAAATACGATGTATCGGAAAAATTGATTATACCTCAAAAGTTATACGGCAGGGACCATGAAATCGACAAATTAATTTCATCCTTTAATCGAATATGCACAGGAATATCTGAATTGACTCTGGTTACAGGATATGCCGGGATCGGGAAGAGCGTGCTCGTAAAGGAACTTCAAAAGCCGATTATTGAGCGCAGGGGTTATTTTTTATTCGGCAAGTATGATCAATTGAGAATGGATAAGCCTTTAAGTGGTATTATTCAGGCTTTTAGGGAATTGATTCATCAACTTCTTTCAGAAAGCGAAGATCAAATCATTAAATGGAAAAAACTTCTTTTAGATGCCCTTGGAAATAATGGCAAAATAATTACAGATGTAATACCTGAGGTTGAACTGCTGATTGGCACTCAACCTGATATTCCTGATATCGGGATTGAGGAAGCTCAAGGAAGGTTTAATTATGTATTTCAGGATTTTGTCAGGGTATTCCCGAAGGCAGATCATCCGGTGGTAATTTTTCTTGATGATCTTCAGTGGGTAGATTCAGCCAGTCTGGATATTATAAAGATCCTGATTTTCGATTCATCTATTCGATATGTTTTCTTTGTCGGTGCTTTCCGGGACAATGAGGTTACACCCTCTCATCGCTTAAAGCTGTGGTTTGATGAAATAGAAAAGGAGGGGATTGAGTATAATCAAATATTTCTGCTGCCTCTCAGTCTTGAGAGTATCAATCTGTTGATTGCTGATACTTTGAAGCATAGTCCTTATACAACAGAATCTCTTTCCGAATTGATATATCAAAAGACAGGTGGTAATCCTTTTTTTATTAAACAATTTTTGAAAATACTTTACGATGAAGAGATGCTGATATTCTGTACGTCAAAGGGATGGCAGTGGGATATTGACAGCATTATAGAGATGGAGGCAACAGATAATGTAATTAATCTTATGACAAAGAAGATACTTAGACTTCCGGAAGGGCCTCTGGATCTAATAAAGACTGCGTCTTGCTTTGGAAACATATTTCTTCTTGAAGAGCTTGCAGAACTATACGGAAATTCTATTGATGAAGTCTATGCTGATCTTTTAGTATTATTAGAAAGCGGTTTTATAATACTTATACAAGGAGGTTATAAATTTACTCATGACAGGATATGGGAGGCTGCTTACACCCTTATAACGGAGGAGGAAAGGAAGAAACTGCATTATAAGATAGGGAAAATGCTACTTCAAAAGACAGGGGTTGATGAGATATCCGAAAAGCCCTTTGATATTGCAGATCAGTTAAACCTTGGCATGGAGCTTATTACTGACAAGAAAGAACGGGTTGAAATTGCAAGGTTGAATTTTTCTGCTGGACAGAAAGCTAAAGCCTCCAGCGCTTATAAAGCAGCAGATCAATATCTTAAAATTGGAATGGATCTCCTGCCTCAAGATGCTTGGGAAAAGGAGTATGACCTGACTCTTGCGTTATATACAGGAATCTGTGAGGTAAAATATCTCATTGGAGATACTAATAACGCTGAAATTTTTTTTCATACTGTATTAAAGAATGCAAAGAGGTTATTGGATAAAGTAAGAGTATATGAAATAAAGATGACAAGCTTTACTATTCTTAACAGGAGGGGAGAGGCATTGAGCACAGGGCGAGAGGCTCTTTCAATGATGGGTGTTGATATGCCGAAAGAGGCAAATCCTCAATTAATAATGGAAGAAATGAATCTCGTGAAACAAAATATAGTGGATAGAGAAATAGAGGAACTCGCCAATCTCCCCGTTCTCAGTGACCTTAATAAGCTGGCAATTGCCCGTATCCTTATATCTAGCATAACGGCGTCGTATACAACAGCCCCTGAATATTTTACCCTTATTGTATTGAAGCTGGTTAATTTATCATTAAAGTACGGCAACTCAAATTATTCTCCATTTGCTTATGTCGTCTATGGTGTTCTATTATGCGGTAGATTGGGAGAAATAGAGCCAGGATATAGATTTGGCAGGCTCGCATTGGCGCTTGTTGATAGGTTTAATGCTGTCGAATTAAAGGCAAAAGTGTATTATATTTTTGGAGATATGATAAACCACTGGAATAATCACTACAGGGAAGATTTGCCCTATCTTCTTAAATCATACAGAAGCGGCTCAGAAACGGGAGATATTTCATTTGCTTCATATGCTGTGAACCATTTTATGATTACTTCATTCCTTATGGGTGAGCCTTTAGGTGAATTACGAGAAATGATAGATAATTATTTTGATGTTATACTGAAGTACCAGCAGTTAAGCGTTATTCAGGAGTATAAACTCTGGTACCAGATGGTGACCAATCTTTTGGAGATGGGAGAGGATAAGCTGCTTATTAAGGGTGAGATATGCGATGAAAAGGAGATAGTTCAGGAATGGGAAAGTACAAATATGCTAACAGGTATTGGGTATTATACCGTTGCAAAACAAATAATTCTATATTTATATGGAGATTATAAAAATTCCATAACTATATCTAAAAAAGGCGAAAGATGCATAGACACCATGACCGGCATGAATCTTATCGCTGAATATTATTATTATTATTCATTATCATTACTTGCTTATTATCCCAACGCAAGCAGTGATGAACAGGTGAATTATCTGAAAAGAGCAGAGGTTAATCAGGAGAAGATGAAGAAATGGGTCGCTCATGCGCCGGAAAATTTTGAGCATAAATATTTGCTTGTAGAGGCAGAAGTATCCAAATTGCAGGGAGAAATAAAGTCCGCTATTAACCTCTACGACAGAGCAATTGAATTGGCCGGGCAGAATGGATTTATTCAGGATGAGGCCATTGCTAATGAACGTGCTGCTTTATTTTATCTTTCAGAAGACATGGAGAAGATAGCGCGGATATATATGCAGGATGCATATAACGGATATATACGCTGGGGCGCAGTTGTCAAAGCTGATGATATAGAGGACGAATATCCCTATCTGTTAGGTGAAACAGGAATTAAAGGGGATGTTGTAGTTATTGAAAAGCTATCACAAAAGCATTCACTAAAGGATACTTCCACAATGCTCGATTATACGAGCATTGTAAACTCATTACAGGTAATATCCAGCGAGATTGTTTTAGAGAATCTGTTAGATAAGTTAATGAAAATCGTTGTTGAGAGCTCGGGTGCAACTAGAGGGCTTTGTATTCTTATAAAAGACGGAAATCTTTTTATCGAGGCTGAAAGGGTGTTGTCAGATGAAGAAGCAACGATCGTTAAATCTATCCCTGTTGATGATAGGGATGATCTGTTAATGCCTGTTATAAATTATGTGAAACGATCATTGAGATTTGTTGTTTTAGACGACGCTGTGAATAATGGGGACTATAAGTTCGATCCATATATAATTAGCAGCAAACAGAGATCAATATTCTGTCTGCCTATTATAAGACAGACAAAACAAGTCGGCATTCTTTATCTGGAGAACAGTATTGCAGCAAACGCATTTACACAAGACAGAGTTGAAGTTCTTCGGTTGTTAGCTGCTCAAGCGGCAATATCACTTGAGAATGCCAAATTGATTGATGATATAAAAAAAGCAGATGAATTACTAAGAGAATCAGAACTTCGCTACCGTATATTATTTGAAAGCGCTCCAATGGGAATTGGCCTTAGCACATTTGACGGGCGAGTAATAGCGTGTAATGATGCTCTCTCCAGGATGATAGGTTCAACTGAAAAAGAACTAATTCAATCAGATTTGAAGAGTTTTTACAAGTATCCAGAAGATCGAAAACAGTTAGTTAGTCAGTTGGACACAGACGGTTTAGTTCGCAGTTTTGAGACAACACTAATACGCAAAGATGGATCTACATTTGAAGCAAAATTTAATACTACACCTCTTATACTCAGCAATGAAAATGTGTTACTAACAGTATTTGAGGATATCACAGAGCAGAAAAAAGCAGAAATAGCTCTTAAAGCCAGTGAAGAGCGTTATCGCAGTATGTTCAATAATAACCATTCAGTAATGCTTATGATAGATCCTGATTCTTCAGAAATAGTAGATGCAAATCCAGCAGCTTGCGCATTTTATGGTTACAGTTTTGAAAAGCTGACCAGCATGAAAATAAATGAAATTAATATTCTTACAGTTGACAAGGTATTCCTGGAGATGGAGAGTGCAAAGTCAGGTGAGAAGGAGCAATTCATCTTTCGTCATAGACTGGCAAATGGAGAGGAGCGGGATGTTGAAGTATACAGCGGGATTATTGATTACTTTGGAAGAGAACTTTTATATTCGATCATTCATGATATTTCAGCCCGTAAACAAGCTGAGGGTGAGCTGGCAAGATATCGAGATCATCTGGAGGATCTAGTAAAGGAAAGAACAAAAGAACTTAAGGATACTCAGGAAAAACTTATAGCAGGAGAGAGACTATCAGTACTCGGTCAGGTTGCTGGAAGCATCTCACATGAGTTAAGAAATCCACTAGGAGTTATTGACAGTTCTGTGTATTTTCTGCATAATAGACTCGATAATTCTGATCCAAAAGTGGTTCAGCATTTGTACAGGATTAAGAGCCACATTAAGCGTGCTACTGATATAATAGAAAGCCTGCTGAACCTAACAAGGATGAAGGAACCTCAGAAAGAGCGACTTGATTTTGTTAAAGTTTTATCTGAGGCTATTATAACTTCGAAGATACCTCCTTCAGTTAAGATAGTTAGAGATATACCGGAAGAAAAGATTATGATATCTGGGGATAGAGAGCAGATTTCTATAGTTTTTCTTAATATAATAAAAAATGCGGTAGATGCTATAGAAGGGGAAGGAATAATTACTATTAGAACCCGTATTGCTGAAGGAGGTGAATTCACTGAAGTAACATTTAAAGATACTGGATCTGGCATTACTGAGGAAGAACTGAAAAAGATATTCCAACCGCTTTATTCCACTAAGAGTAGTGGTATTGGATTTGGTCTTTCTATCAGTCAGCAGATAGTTGAAAAGCATGGCGGAAAAATTTATGCGGTTTCTGACCCTGGGACTGGAGCGAGTTTTGTAGTACGATTTCCTTTGGTAAATTAGAAAGCTGCAAATAATGATTTATAAAAGTTTTATATTTAGTAAATTAAATTACTTTAAGGGAGTAGTTTATGATAGATAAGCCAAAGGTTATCATTATAGATGACGAAAAGGATTTAGTAGAAAATCTGAAAGATATTATGGAGGAAGATTACTCTATAGAGATAGCATATGATGGAAGAAGCGGTATTGATAAGTGTCGGGATAATACTTTCGATTTGGCTTATGTAGATATTAAACTACCGGATATACCTGGGAATGAGGTAGCAAGAAGGATAGTTGAGCTTTCTCCTAAAACTGATTGCGTTCTCATAACTGCCTATGCATCTATTGAGAGCGCTGTTGATGCAGTTAAACAGTATGGAGTTGTAGCTTACGAGATTAAACCGCTGGACATGGATCATGTTTTAACACTTTCCAGGGAGATCATGAGACGAAAAAGGTTGGAGAATTCTCTAAGTGAGAGCGAAAATCTTTATGCTGCATTATTTCAGCATAATCCCATTCAGACAGTTGTAGTAGATAAAGAAGGGAGGGTGATCGCATTAAATAGAGCAAAAATGGACTCTGGTGATAGACTTCCTAATGTTGGTGATGTAATGTATAAAGACTATGCAAGATATCATCAAAACGATATGTACAAAGAAATGATGGAATGTATAAAAACCGATACAATGGGTGAATTCCCTGAACAGATATATCGATCTAAGGTGTTGTCAGTGAGGATATCTCCCTTTGAAAAAGGAGCTATTATTACATCTTTGGATATAACTGAACGTAAGCGGGCAGAGGAAAGAATAGTCCACCTTAATGAACTTCTTCGAGCTATTCGTAATATTAACCAACTGATAACTCATGAGAAAGATCCAGATTTCTTAATTAAAAATATTTGCGACAATCTTATTCAAACCCGTAGTCACTCTAATGTATGGATCGCTCTGTATGATGAATCAAATAGATTTATTACAGCTTCTCATTCAGGTCTTTATGATGATTTTCCAGAATTTGTTAAAAGGTTGGAACAGGGTGATATTTTCCCCTGTATAAAGAATGCTTTGGATGATAGTGAGATCGTTACAATAGATAATCCTATTGACACCTGTTCAGATTGTCCATTATATTCTACACATGAAAGCATGGGTAAAATGATCCTTCGACTGGAATATAATGATAGGGTGTATGGTGTTATATCAGTTGGAGTAGAGTCACTTCTTTTTGATGATGAGGAAGAAAAATCTCTGTTAAAGGAGGTGGCTGATGATATTGCCTTTGCCTTTTATAGTATGGAACTGGAAGAAGAGCGCAAAAGGCTTCAGGAGCAGCTTGTACATTCTGAAAAACTATCCGCAGTTGGACAGTTAGCAGCGGGGGTTGCTCATGAATTTAATAATCTGCTTACCATAATACTAGGCCATGCACAACTTTCACAGGAGGAGGATTCAATAGATGATATTAAAGAATCCTTACAAGAGATTGAAAAAATTGCAAGGCGGGGTGGGGAGGTAGTTAATAATTTAGCTGCATTTGCCAGGCCCAAAGAGCCAAAGTTTAAAATTGGGGATATTACAGGAGTAATTGATGAGGCTTTAAGATTGCAGGAAAAGCAGCATCAATTGGAGAATATTGATATTGAGAAGGAATATTTTAATCATTCTAATATATCCTTTGATTGGGGACAATTACAGCAGGTATTTCTTAACCTTTTGATCAATGCATCACATGCAATCAGATCAAATGGCAGCGGGAAAATTTTTGTGTCAGTAAAGGATGTTGACAACAATGTTGAGATAAGATTAGGGGATACAGGCATCGGTATGGATGAAGAAACAAGAATGAAAATATTTGATCCATTTTTCTCTACCAAGGGTGCCTGGGCTAAGGATAAATTTGGTATTTCTGGTACAGGACTTGGACTTTCTGTTACTCATACAATTATTGATCAACATGGTGGTACTATTATAGTTGAAAGCAAGAAGGGGGAAGGTGCAGTATTTACAATAACCTTTCCAATAGCCAATAAATTTGAAGAAGAGAATGTTCCAGTTACAACAATATACGATGTTGATATTAATGAAATTAAAGAACTTCGGGTTATGTTAGTAGATGATGAAGAAAAGATAGTAAATCTGATGAATTCTCTGTTTACAAGAATTGGATTTAATAATATCTTTGTTGAGAGGAGCGCAAAGAAAGCGTTAGATCTTTTACATAAGTTTAATCCTGATATTGTATTCCTGGATATGATAATGCCCGAGATGAGCGGAGAGGAGGTGTTTAGGGAAATCAGGGTATTAAATCCACAAACCAAGGTTGTATTTATGAGCGGAAAACTCGATTTTGATAAAGTTAAGGCAGCCGAAATCGGAGCTTATGATTACATTCAAAAGCCATATAATATTAAAGATATATTAAATACTATGCAAAGAATTGCTAGAGAAGAAGATCGATTTGGAGTTACAGAAAAGTAATAAAATATGCGAATATGTTAATTGTAGGTATGGCGTATGTAGGATTCTTTAGTTAACATCGCAAAGGAGGCTTAATATGAGGTTATAGAGGTAGCCTGCGAGATGAATTCCTCTGGGCGCTACAGGGACCACAGGCATGACCTTGGAGACCTTAACGCTTACTTTATGTAATAAGTAACAGATTTTAAAAATAACCACTTCCGAAGAACTCTAACTTTTTATGAAGAGACTTATTACAGAAAAATTGATGAAAATATCTGAAAGAAAGGAATATCTTCTGATATTGGAAATCCGATTTTAGTATAATAACATCCGAGTCTTGTCTTACAAAAAATCCCTGTGTATTAGAGTGACGAATTGGTGAAGATATTGTATAAACAGGATTTTTTTGGGAAATGTAAGCCTTAATATAATTTATATTAGTTTTTATATTTGAATTGAACGAGAGATCAAATCCAATACCGGACATGTTTGACGGCTTTGCGCTGTATGCGCGTTGATAAATATTGAAGAGTTTTAGCATTATTGATTTTGTAATCTCTATCTTCATCGATTCTGTAAATTGCATTTTTTTTTCAATGTCGCCGGATCTTTTCTCCATCCTTCTCACCTTTATATTGAGTCTTTTTAGAAAGCTGTGTGAATATTTCAAATATATCATTTCCCTTTGGGTAACTGGTAGTTCATTGTAGGTATATCCGGTTACAGCTTTCCTTTTTTGTGAGGATATTGCTGCTCCGATTCTGAGATTGAGAAATGGCTTGATCTCACTTTTATAGAACCAACCGTTCTCAGGATAATCTTCACCAATAGATGATCCAAAAGGTGTATAGTAATCAGGGTCAGCATTCTTTACTGATATTGCAAATGAAAGAAAAGGATGAGCATACCGGATCCAATAAAGAAAGCCGTAGCCAAAGATCTGTTTCTTCTTGTTGACACTGGTTTCATCTGCATCAAAATCCTTCTCAATTTTCGAAATATCCCCTTCAAATGAGACTGTAATATAATCATCTTCATACTGCGTAAGTATACCGCCTCCCTTAAACATAGAGATGCCAGAAGCGAATGCTTCGTTTTTATTATATTCCCATGCAATCTTTCTATCGCTTATAGAACGAAGATCAGTATAAACATAAAAGCCCTGAAAAAGAAAAAGGTCGATAATTTTTAATGAAAGCATTGAGCCATGAGTATGTAAAGCTGCTGGTTCGTTATGATTATAGTCTTGGTTATATCTGTTTTCAAGTGAGCTAAGTGAACTATCCAATTTCCCTGAATTCTCAGAATCATCATCTATAAAGCGCTGTTTAACTGAATAGAATGAATACAGAGATAACTGGATATAAGATGCTTCTTCACTGAATAGAGCAGATATTCCATTGAATGCAAATACCGGATTTCCGCTGTTACAAGGTGTAAAAGGTTTCTTTGAAGAGACATTTATCCGCGTTGATAAAATGTCAGGATCATATATCCTTTTACGTCCAATAAGATGGCCAAGTCCAAAGGTTGTATAGTAGTTGCCGATAATAAAAGAGGCATGCTCTGAGATATCATGCAACAGAAGGTTGTATGTGTATCTTTCTTCCTTCTTATTATCGATGCATACATATGTAAAATTAAGACTGCTGTCTTGGCTGAATAATATACCGATCTTTCCCCGATAAAAATTTTTCTCTTTGTCGCTGAAGTCTATGGAATCGTTTCTGTAATCAGTTTGAATATAGAAATCAGGCAATATCAATGTGTCAGCATAAATTTGCACAATGGGAATTAAGAGAAATAGAACGAGGTTTAGTATAAGATTTTTTCGCATATATTTATTATTTGAGTCTTCTCTTTTAATGTAATATCCGGCTGATTGCCTATTTCCCTGATTAGTTCCTTCCTATTGTTTCCTTTGGCAAGCTCAACTATTTTAAATGCGGTTGACGCCTTTATCTTTATTTCCAAAAGTTTTTGAAACAATTTCTTCCTTAAATTTATTTTGTAGTCCCTATAGTCTTTCTTACTATATTTATAGGTTTTGAATGCTTTTTCATTTTTATCCTCTTTTTCCTCTACAGTAACTGGGGACAGCCCTGATATATAGTCAAGAAGTTGGTTAATCTTTTTTTCACTCAACCCTATCTGGTAAAGTGACTTTCTGCTAACAGGACCTATAATATCTCTATATTTTATGATCCTCTCAGCCGATACCTTTGTAAGCACAGGGATTTCTGTTAGTTCCTCTAAATTGCAGTATTTTATGTTTACTTTCTGCCTTTTTTGGGGCAGATTCTGCCTGAATAATTTTTTGTTATAATTGACCTGTTCAAAGATTAAGGGTATGCTTGTCACTGTAACACCTATTGTATGGGTAAGACCAAGATATGAATGATGCCTCAATCCATAGGAGACTCTTGTTTTTTGATAAAGGAAGATAAACGCCGCTGAATAATTGGAAATTTCCCGGCAGTAACCTGCTTTCAGGCATAGATTAGGATGTATGAAGGATGTTATGCTATAACTGTTGATGTAGTCGTAATAAATCCTGTTTATATTCCATGTAAAAGCGATTCCCTGAACAGGTTTAACTGTTATGCCAAAGCCTTTGTTGGGATAGAGCAGATCTTCTCTGTCTTTATTGATAATTGATACTATATTCTCAAGTTGAAGTCCTATTCTGATCCAGTTGATCGGTATGACGAGAAAGGACAGCCTGAAATCGGTCATATTTTCTTTTTGTGAAATTTCTTGAGTTCTTATATTCAAATGATAATATGATAGTCCTATTCCGGAATAGAGGTATTTGCATATCTTGTATCCTGTATTTCCCTCAAGCACATCTTCCATATATTCATCTATGCCAAATCTGCTCCATCTGATTTGAAGTCCAAAGTTATTAAATCCTGTTCCCAAACCTATATTGCAGGAATTGATCTCTTGTATGGAATAAGGTTTTCCATATGCAGAGTTTATATACCAGAATTCCCAAAGAGGAAGGTAGGCCGGATTTGCGCTGTTCCCAGGGGATGCAGCCTCCTCTGATGCTGTATAGAAGGGAAACAGAGAGTCTGGATTATTTTCTTTATATTCGAAAGAGAGGATAAGCTGTTTTGCAACCAGAATAGTAATAGCAATTTTCATCATTTATGATTACTCAGAATTATAAAGACTTTTTCGGTATTCGATTCTCTTAGAGATCTGCTTGTGGCTTTAATATAACCGAGATAGAGTCCTGTGCATGCCTTCTTCTTTAAACCCCTTTGGTTCCAATTGAGAATGAATTCCCCAGGATAAACATCTTTGTGAAGAGGCGATTCAAAAAGAAGCATGCCTAAAGATGAGAATATACGAAGTCGGATGTTGCATATATTGTATACGAAAATTTTGATGTCTCCTGTTCCGTGTATCGGGTGATGTGGAATGAAGGTTATTCTCTTTTTCTTAACCTTGATTAACCTTTTATTAACTGGATAACTGCTGGATAGGATGTTCTCACGGCCTGGTGTCTGAAATTTCGTAATTTCGAAATCTTTCATGTTATTGTTGTCTGTGCTGTTTATTCTTGCAATGCTGTCGGAAGAAGTAAGTCCATTTGATCCAATATCCACCATGCATTCCTGGTTGTTCCCTGAGTATGTTGGCCAATGCCCGAAGCTTATCGCATGATCAATATAAGAGTTTATTGTGCTGTTTGGGGTCCCGTCACGGTTTGAATATGCCACAAAATCGATAATTCCATCATTTGATGGATCATCATCTGTATCGATAGCAACTACGCAATCTGTGTTCCAGAGGCTGTTGTTATTGCAGTATAGGTCAATATATCCGTTCTGGTTTGTGTCACCAGTTAAATCTGTTTCATCATCATTTCCCAAAGCTTTTGAAAGATGAACTACAATAAACCTGTCGTCAAAGGGTGTTTCAGGCCTGTCGTAACTGTAAATATGAATCGGTTCAGTAGATAAATGTGAATTAGTTCCATAGTACATTGTAATGTAAAGGTGTGAAATCTCTATCATCTCATTGTTGTCACTTTGATAAAACAGCTCAACCCAGTCGTCTCCTGAGGTGGCGCAGGCGATTTCATTGATCAGTATACCAGCATAGATAGGAATTGAGTATAGAATTAACAAAAGGAATGAAATTATTTTTAATAACATATGGCTATGTTAATAATTCGATTTTTATTATAAAAAAATTTATATTATGTGCATTTTGTAATTTCAAGAAATAAATGCAAGGCTATTTTATTACAAATTACACGATTACAATATGTTTTTTTAT
>JAXHTB010000073.1:0-12714 GCA_034190185.1 Spirochaetota bacterium
AATCGTGACTACTCAGCTATCTCTTAACTGCTTGAAAATTTTGAATTTTTATAAAAGAGTAAGATAAGGAGAGAAAGAGATGAAAGAGATTGAGGAAATTTAAAACACTTTTTTCATCTCCATAACTCAAAAATCTCCACACCCCTTTTTATACACCTCATTTTATATATAACTGAACAGTCACTAATAATCTAATACATTCAAATTATAACCTGAGAAAAAAAATAAATCAAGTTATTATTATCAATAAAAGTGACTACTCAGCTATCTCTTAACAGCTCGAATATTTTTAATTTTTATAAAAATGTAAGATAAGGAGATAGAAGAGATTAAAGATATTTTATAACACTTTAATCATCTTAATATCTTTATAATCTCTTTATCCCATTTTTTTACATCTCTTTTATTAAATTGGAAATATTACCAAGATGATTAAATAGAAGATGTTCATTTCTTATATGTGGAACTTATATACGACAAATAAGTAAACAAAATCTATTAGGTATGAGGAATAGGGGCAACTCATATATCGTTTATATAACAGGGGCTGACTATGCAGATATTGAAATTACCAACCTTAGCGGAAACAGATTCCGGCATCCTTAGAAATTATTCTGCCTGATCTTAGAATTCCACTAAGTTTTATCCGATTTAAATAATCTCGAGTTCCTTTGATGCAAGCAGATACATTGTATGACTCCAGCATAATGGGGAAACAGACTTTTGAATATTATTATTAAAAATCTGCTCAGGAATATATTTATCAACTTTTAGTAGGGGGGTATTAAAATATTGTATAGCCTTCTCTCTGTTTCCCATTTTATAAAGTACAATACTCATCCAAAAATTCAGTAATGGCCAGAATCCTGCACCCTTGTTTCTATGTATTGTATTATGCATCCATCCATCATAATCATCATGCTCATATCTATGCACACCCATATCCCTTACTAACCTTTGTTCAATTTCCTGTATAGTTGTTATTGCAAGTTTATTATCTGTATCTATAATGTTAAAAGGCCATACTATCCCCAAGAGACTGGCATCTATTCTTTCATCATCTATTTCACCAAAAGATCTAAAAAAATGCCCTCTCCTTTCAGCATTTTGAATCAATACTTCTTTCATTTTACTCGCTGTGTTAATATATTTTTCATCAGGATATAACTGATAAGCAGATGATAAACCACTTATACAAGATGCAAGAGAATAATTGAAATTATCCTTCAGATCTGGGAATGTCAATCTTTCCTCCCAAAGATCATTTGTTATTATCGAAAAATGATCATTATTCCAAACCTTACATATCCCATCTGCAGAATGGAGAATAAATTCTTTATAATTTTCTCGAATTGTTGGTTTGTGTGAACAATAATTGCAAACTGCAAAAAGAAGAGAACCTGTTTGATCAGGTTGGAACCTGTTTAAAGCTAGCAAACCATTAGGTGTATACTTTTCATAAAGCAGGCCTGTTTCATTCCATCCTTCTGCTCTTTCCCTTACCCATTCAATGAAATGCTCAATAATATTATCCATTTTCAGCATTTCAGCAGCCATGACAACAAATGAAGCATCACGAGGCCATACATAGAAGTAATTTTTTGCCTCTTTAGGATAATAGTTCTTTGTAGGATTGGCTGCAACAATAGCGCCATTCTCTAAACAGCAGTCTATTATAATTTTTTTGCTAATCTCAATTAAATATTCAATTTTTCCTTTCACTCTACTATTTCCTTAAACTCATAGATTCTTCAGAAAATGGATAAATTGATAGTTGATTAAAATCTAAAAAAATCATAAAAATAAATGGATTTATAATAAATCAGGTATATGCTTCTTCAACGATATCAGAGTCATCCATATTGAGGAATATGTTTAATGAGAATACAGTTACTATTTATATGCTGGTGTGATAATCGACGCAGGTTTAAAATTAAACAAAAAGTAATGAAAAGAAAGCAGGATCAGGAATTAGAAAATGCCATTTCATATTAAGTAATCCTTCTCTTTATCTTACCTCTTCTTTTCCCTTAGATTCTTTCTAACCTCCTTCATTATCTCCTCATCAGACTGTTTCTTCTGCAGGATGATTCTATATTTAATATCAAATACAACCGGCTCTATCACCTCTTGAGGAAACCGAAATTTCCATCTTTTAATATCCTCAATCAACAGATTATCAATCTCTCTTATATATGTCATCTTTTTAGGTCTTAACTTCATCAATTCCCCAGAGTCAGGGAAAAGCCAGACAGTTATAATACCTTCTCGATTTTCATTAATTTTATCAAACTTATTAAGCTTTTCTCTAATAGCTGTATCACCCTCAACATCTTTAACTCTTTCAATTATATCATTTAATTTCATTTGCGACACTATGTATCTGTCTGAAAGAAGAAGAACTCTATAAAGTTCATCAGAAAATGGATCAGCCTTTAAAAAAGCATTATTCTGTACCATAATTCGATCTATCTTGGTTGAGGAACAGGAATAGATAAATGGAGTTATTAACAGCAATGAAATAAATATTTGCATAAATATAGGCATAGATCTTCTCTTAATTTTTAATAATTCCTAAAAAAAATTTCTTTATAAGATAGTTGATTACTATTACTAAGTTTTAAGAAACGATATAATATTAGACTATTAAAATTGGTAATCAACTACTTTTTAACAAACCATATATATTTACTCTAAAAATAATGTCATCAATAAGTTAGACTAATTACAGCAGGCATCCCTTTTTTAAAAAAAGGTACAAACAGAGAAGCCATAAAACAATACATGAAATAAACTCTCAATATAAAAAAATACTTTACATATTAGTTATTAATTATAGAAGCTTCTTGGCTATAAGATATAATAATATCTCAAAGATAATAATATGGAAGACCTAATAAACAGTATCATAGAATATTTTCTTAATAATAACAACAGCATTATAATCTATATTTTTCTTTTTATCAGTGCTGTTATTGAAAATCTCTTCCCCCCGATTCCAGGTGATACAATAACTGCATTAGGTGCATTTTTAGTTGGGATTGGAAGATTAGACTACTTTTTTGTATACCTTTCCACAACTCTTGGAAGCATTGTCGGATTTATGGGTCTCTTTTTCCTAGGTAAACTGTTAGGTAAGGAATTTCTCCAAAATAAAAATTATAAGTACTTCACTATTAAGAATATTGAATCTACAGAAAAATGGTTATTAAAGTATGGTTACTGGATTGTACTGGCTAACAGGTTCCTGCCTGGAATAAGATCTGTGATATCGATCACATCAGGCTTTTCAAGGCTTAATACTTTAAAAGTGACAATTTTAGCAACAATAAGCGCATCTATTTGGAATCTCATACTTATCCATATAGGTTTCTTATTAGGGGATAACTGGATTACTGTGAAGAATCAGATAAACAGTATATTAAGACAATATAATATAACTGTTGGCATATTACTAGTAATTATTATTGCAATAATAGTAATATATAAAAAAATTGTAAAAAGAAAATTAAAGAAAGAACATTGATTATCTGAAATATTGTAAATTGAATGTTATATCAGAACTTTAATTTAAAAATTATCTATTTATATCATTGTTCCCTAGGGGATTGCTTTTCTCTCCACTATTTTCTCTTTTTTTTATAAGATTTAACAAAACAATCAAATTTGATAAATTTAATTGTTGATTATGCTTTGATATTAATTTAATCTTGTATTAATATATAATAAATAATTAACAGCTATTGTATTTATTACCTAATTTACTAGGAAATAAAACTTTGAGGGGATTTAATGAATATTGATGAGATACTCCCAAATGAAAGCACCATACATATTGAAACAGATATTTTTGATAACGATATATTATCAATAGATAGTTTTTTACCAGAAGAGCTTCATATTATCCCGATACGCTACAGACCGATATTCCCAGGGATAGTCACACCCCTAATAATTGCACCAGGCAACTTTTCTGAAGCAATTGAAATAGTATGCAATACTACCAGAACTATTGGACTGGTTCTACTAAAAGAAGATACTATTGATGATGTAAAGGCTGATGATCTATACCAGTTCGGAACAGTTGCTAAAATACTAAAAAAAATTAATCTGCCTGATGGTGGGATAAATCTATTGATTAACACTATAAATAGGTTCGAAATAAAAAATCTAATATTTAAAAAACCCTATTTCACAGCAGAGGTCGAATATATTGAAGAAAAAGTAAATAAAAAAAATATTGAAATCAAGGCTTTAACAAGGTCTATATTAAGCCAATTAAGGATGCTCTCAGAAAACAACCCACTTTTTACAGAAGAAATAAAGCTTACAATGGTCAATGTTGACGAACCTGGCAAAATTGCAGACTTTGTAACTACAATACTTAATCTTGAAAGGCATGAATATCAGGATATTCTTGAAACTTTAAATATTAAAAAGAGACTAGAAAAAGTCCTGTTACTTCTTCATAATGAAATGGATATCCTCACACTGCAGAGAAAAATCCAGAATAAAATACATAGCAAGATAGACAAACAACAAAAGGATTTCTTTCTAAGAGAGCAGTTAAAAGCTATTAAAACTGAACTTGGGATGGAAGAAGATGAAAAAACCCAAGACATAATATCTATAAAAGAAAAGATTGAGAATCTGAAACTAAAAGGTGAGGCCCGGGAGAAAATTGAAGAAGAGGTAGAAAAAATATCACTTATAGAGCCAAATTCATCCGAATACTCTGCAAGCAGAAATTATATTGAAACAATAATATCTCTTCCTTGGTATATTAAAACAGATGATACAATAGATATAAATAGGGCAGAAAAAATACTGAATAAAGATCATTTTGCCCTTGAGGATGTAAAAAAAAGAATATTAGAATTTCTTGCTGTAAAAAAACTGAAGCCTGATGCCAAGGGATCAATTATCTGCCTTGTAGGTCCTCCAGGAGCTGGCAAAACATCTTTAGGTAAATCTATTGCCAGTGCGTTAAACAGAAAGTTTTTCAGAATGTCACTCGGAGGAATGAGAGATGAGGCTGAAATAAAAGGACACAGAAGGACCTATGTAGGAGCAATGCCTGGGAAAATAATGCAGGGAATAAAGATCTGTAAATCATCCAATCCTGTGTTTATGCTTGACGAAATAGATAAATTAGGACAAAGTTATCAAGGTGATCCAGCTTCTGCCCTATTAGATGTTCTGGATCCTGAACAGAATTCAGAATTTAGAGATCACTACCTTGATATCCCATTTGACCTTTCGGATGTTTTTTTTATTACAACTGCAAATACGTTGGATACAATTCCAAGAGTTCTACTTGATAGAATGGAGGTAATAAGATTATCTGGGTATATACATGAAGAAAAATACCAAATTGCTCGAAGATACCTGCTTCCACGACAGATAAAAAAACATGGACTTGCAAAGGGAACCATAAGAATAGATAAAAAAGGTTTCTTCTATATCATAAATGGATGGGCGAAAGAGGCAGGTGTTAGAAATCTGGAAAGACAAATAGAAAAAATCTGTAGAAAAACAACAACAATTGTTGCAAGGAATGAAAAATTACCAGATTTACCGTTATCTAATGAAATAATAAATGAATTTCTAGGACCGGAAATATATTCAAACAAGGAATTAGTTGAGATAACAAAACCAGGTATAGTAACAGGTCTTGCATGGACAAGTCAGGGAGGTACAACCCTTACTGTTGAATCAATATATATTAAAAACACTAAAAATGCTAAACTCAAGATTACTGGACAGTTAGGTGAAGTAATGAGTGAATCAGCGAATATTGCTTACAGCTATATCCAAAATATGTTGTCAGATAATGATGAGGCTAAAAATATTTTTAGTAAAAACATAATACATATTCATGTTCCAGCAGGGGCTACTCCCAAGGATGGACCATCAGCAGGTATCACTCTTGCTTCTTCGCTTTATTCATTGATTACAGGTAATATTATTCGACCAGGTATTGCAATGACTGGTGAATTAACTCTGAGTGGAAGAGTATTACCAGTTGGTGGGATAAAGGAAAAAATCATTGCAGCAAAAAGATCGAATATAAAAGAGGTTATCCTTCCTGCTCAAAATGATAAGGACCTAAGTGTTATACCAGATTACACAAAAAAAGGCTTAAATTTTCACCTAATCAATGAAATAGATGAGGTGATTAAAATTGCTTTTAAGAAAGTTAGGAGAGGAGGCGGAAATAATGGCGATTAGGAATCTTATGGAAGATATTGTTTCAGCAGTTGTTGATGAAGTACTGCTGAAAGAAGCAAAAGATGATCGTGAAACTATGACCTACAAACAGGATATTATAACCTATGTACTTAACAGAGTCCCACCTAAATATTTCACTAGCGAAAGAGGTATACTTCATGGAAAGTTAGAATCTCAATTTACATTTCAGCAAAGAACTGATATCCTTTTTCTTGCTCATGAGGCTCTTGAAATTACAAAAAAAAGAAGAATACCTGAGAAACATACAGAAAATGATAGAATTGATGTTAAAACCAACTTTCTTCCTCACATCATTGGTGAAATTCTGGAAGAAACAACATTTTCAATTATACCTGATGTAGAAGTTACACTTCTGTACAATGACCAACCTGCACAAATGATAGATTCAAGCTGGAAAAATCCATATATAACCAATAAAGCAACTAAAGGGTACTATCATTTTTGGCCGGAATTTATTGATGATAAGATGAGTAAAAATAATAAAATTCTTTTCCATCTAGCTTTTAAACACTCAAAATTTAATGAAAAGACAATTGAGCTTACAACAAACTATATGGATGCCTATAATCTATACAAATCCCAAATAATTCCAATAGTTCTATTTGAAAAAAAAGAAGGAGTTGACATCACGTTTTTATATGAATAATGATCACTCCTATGAGAATGATAACTTATATCTTTTTCTGCTTCATGCTGTTCTTATCCATTAATCAACTCTCTTTTGCCAATGGTTCAGCAAGATCAATGGGATTCATCACGTCAGTGGCATCAGACGGTCCTTTTGATGTTTGCAGAAATCCTGCTCTACTAACATTACAAAATGAAAACAAAGCACTGGGTTTTTTCTTTAAGTACCGCCCGGATATTATCTATCAATACTCAGATAAAGATAATTCATATCGATCTGAATCCTCAACACAATCTATTGAAAGCAATACTAAAATTGATAATATAGAAATAATAAATAACCTAGGAGTTATATTCGCTTTTTCATCAAAGCTTGATAAAGCTGTTATAGGATTTGCAATATCTGGAAAAAATGATAATCAGTACTCAAAATTAAAAAGAGAGTATACAACCTATAGCGCTATTACAGGAAGCTCTATTAACATTTATAGTAAAACCGAAGAGGAAATATCTAATTTTTCACCTTCCTTTATAATGGGTATTGGAAATAATATTACAAAAACCAGCTCTTTTGGCCTGCAACTGATTTCCATTTACTCTTCCCAAGGCATAAACAGTGATGTAGATGTATTCATAGATGATATAAAACATGCCAGTATTACAGTTGAGAAAGATATAACCTCAATTTCAGCAGAATTAAGTTTTGGATATCTTTACCAAAACAAGGGGCTACAGCTTGGCCTTCTTATTAGTTCAGGGGAATTTATCACCAGGAGGATGAGCTTAGAATACAATTATACTGATATAAGCGATGCGCCAGCTTCATTTGTAGACAATAGCAGCCAGAACAAACTTGAGTATTCCTTTTCTGATTACTCAAAGATTTGTAAGTATTCAAAAAGCCCTTCACTAACAGCAGGGGGGTATATGCAAATAAATAGCTACTTTGCTATTGCTTTAGAGGGAAGCTTAATAATCGAAAACAGCTATAAAGACAGAGACCTAAACCTGAAGAACAATGAGGAGGACTATTACATTGAAAATAAAAAATACCTCATAACAACAGAAAATGAAATTATATTCAAAGGAGGCATTGAACTTAATCCATTTAAAATACTGTCAATCACTACTGGTGGCGGTTATACTCTTATTAAGAGAACAAAATCAATTTCTGAATATAATAATGAAAATAATATAAGATATTTTGAAACTAATGAACTTGAATTATATTTTGCCACACTTGGATTTCGCTTCAATTTAGGAAAACACCTAGCGCTCTATATCAGTGGATATATGCTTAAACTCGACAGCGCAATAAAGGCTTTTGAAGACTCTGGTTCCGATGTATGGGACAAGGAAGCTTTTACTAATATGCATAACATCAGCACCATTTATGACCTTGGAACAGGGATTACGATTTCTTTCTAAACCAAGGTCCTAACTTCACTATAAATTCTACTATTTATTTGATCTTTGCTGCATTTCGATATTGAATTCGGGTATTTCAATTATCTTAAAACTATTTTACTATAATATAGCTTGACTTTATAAGTATTAGATCCTACTTTTTATAAAAAATATAATTTTAACTAATAATTTATAATACACAAAGGAGGTAGAAATGGCTGATGGTATAAAAGATAAGGTTGCTATAATCGGAATGGGTTGTACCAAGTTTGGTGAACGTTGGGACATGGGATCAGAAGACCTCATTGTAGAAGCTTTTAAAGAGGCTATTGAGGATGCAGGTATCGAGAAGAAAGATATTCAGGCAGCATGGTTTGGTTCTTGTGCGGATGATGTTAATGTTGGTAAAGCGGCAACACCTTTAAGTTTATCACTTAAATTGCCATTTCTGCCTGTAACCAGGGTTGAAAATTTCTGCGCCACAGGTTCAGAAGCCCTTAGAGGAGCAACATATGCTGTTGCTTCAGGCGCATATGATATATGTTTAGCTCTTGGATCAGAAAAATTAAAGGATACAGGTTATGGAGGGCTGCCTGATATGGGTATGCTGATGGGTGTAAAAAACAGGTTAATGTTTCCTGGCATTACAGCTCCCGGTGGCTTTGCAATGCTGGCAACCAGATACTTTGCTAAATATGGTATAGATTCAGAAGAAGGTAAAAAGATACTTGCAAGAATTTCAATAAAAAGTCATGCCAATGGAGCAAAAAATCCAAAAGCTCATATGAGAAATACAATAACAGAAGAACAGGTATTAAAAGCTCCTACTATAGCCTGGCCTTTAGGTTTATTTGACTGTTGTGGTGTTAGTGATGGAGCTGCAGCAGCTATAGTGTGCCGAGCTGATATGGCAAAAAACTTTCGCAAAGACCCTGTTTTAATTAAAGCTCTGCAGATTGCCATAAGCTCTGGTGAAGAGATGATGTATACTGATTGGGATGGTACATATGTTAAAACAGGGACAATATGCGGTCAAAGGGCTTATAAAGAGGCTGGGATTAAGAATCCCAGGGAAGAATTAAGCATGATGGAAGTACATGACTGCTTTTCTATAACTGAGCTTGTAACTATGGAAGACCTGCAGATATCTCCAAGAGGAAAAGCTGGTGATGATGTTAGAGACGGATTTTTTGACCTTGATGGGAAAATACCTTGCCAGCCAGACGGCGGATTAAAATGTTTTGGTCATCCTATCGGCGCAAGTGGGCTCAGAATGATGTACGAAGTATATAAACAATTACAGGGCAAATGCGGAGAGAGACAGATAAAAGATCCTAAGCTCGGACTAACACACAATATGGGTGGTTTCCCGGCAATGAACCTTATCAGCGTCTGCATAGCAGGACTATAGATTATTGTTCTGAACATACTCATACTGAAACAGACAATGGCTTTATAAGATATATGATTCACTTCTCATCCAATCATCTGAGAAGAATAAATTATAATTGTTGAATATGCATAAAATGCATCTTTAACAATTATAGTGTTATACACTCTTCTTTAATAGCTATATTTATATTTTTAACCAGATATTTAAAATCCTGGACATCGAGATTTTCTCCCCTAATATTCTTATCTATATTTATTTTATAAAATATCTCATTAAGCAAATTTAAAGGAAGTTTTAGATGAGGAGAAACTGACAATACTTTTAAAAGGCGTTTTCTCCTACCCCAGAATACAGAACGAACAACCTTATGAAACAAGACCACCTCTTCTTTGGATAAATCATTGTCTTCATTGTAGATCAGTTTAATAAATGATGAAATAACATCGGGTTCTGGATAAAAGGATTTACTGTCGATATTGAATAGTATCCTTGGATCATAATATAATCCAAGGGTTACAGTAAGCGCCCCATAGCTTTTGCTACCTGGTGTTGACACAATTCTCTCTGCCATCTCCTTTTGGAGCATTATATATAACTCCTTTATTTTGTATTTTTCGGCAATGCAAAAAAGGATTTCTGATGCAGAAGAATATGGAAGGTTTGATACTACCTTTGTAAACTGATCCTGAAGATCGATCTTTAAAAAATCTGCATGCACAATCCTTATATTATCATACTCTCCCAGTTCCTGTCTAAGAATCCTAACAAGACCGGAATCTATCTCAACAGCAGTTACCGATCCTGCAGCGCTAAGTAGCTCTTTTGTAAGAGCGCCAAGGCCGGGTCCTATCTCCAGAATTTTATCATCCTTGCTTATTTCAGACGCAATTATGATCTTATCAATTATTGAAGGATTAAACAGAAAACTCTGCCCAAGGCTTTTATTTGGATAGATGTTGTTTGCCTTTGTGATTTCAATAATGTCGCTTTTGTTCATCTAAATTAAAATATATCTGCAGAAGGGAAAATTATTATTAATTTGCTATACTAAGTCGCTTTTTTGCTGTACTCAAGGAACATCCTTGCAGCAATATTTCTCTTTTTATTTACAGAAATTATAATTTTCAATTGAGTACTAATTTGTCCATACCATAACTGCATAGACAGTAATGAGTATTCAGGTAACGAAGGAAAGGAAAAGATGTATCCTTACATCTTTGAACTCTACAACCTTGCCTTTGTTTTTTTTAAAACTAATGATCCCCCATATCCATGTTACCAGATAGGAAATTAAAAGAAGTATCAATATTGTATTCATTATCTATCTCCTATGATAATTAAATATAGCATTATATGATGTGAATTGATGAATGAAGTCAAGTCAATTTCAATTGTACCGAAATACTCAAAGACTGCCCTTTGATATGATAGCTCAATCCTCTCTATCTGTGCTTACAGATTTGTTAAATATCCTGTTTCTTCACTTTCTCTACTCTGGAGTAAGTAAAAATTCACAACATCAGTAAACTTCCCAAAGGAGTGTTAAACTTAGTTTTTATCATTCTCTAAGCATAACAATTGACACTCCATCGCCGCCTTCACCTTGTTCACCAGGCCGAAAATCCTTCACATATGATGAGAATTTCAACATATCCCTCACAGCCCTTTTCAGTGCTCCTGTCCCATGCCCATGGATAACAACAGCAACGCCTATTCTGTTTCTGACCATACTGTCGAATTCCTGATCTATTCTTTGAAGCGCCTCATCCACTCTAAGACCTCTTAGATCAACAGTATTATAACTTGTCTGGATAGTTGTGGAAATAGTATTGTGTGTTATCGTTGTTTGCTCATTTCTCCTTTTTTTTGTCGATTTAGTCTCTTTTAATTCACCGGTTTCCGAAATTGGTATTAGCAGATCTTTAAATTTATATCTTGTCCTCATTGAATTCCCCAGGATTATTAGAGCGCTATCATTTGTCATATCAACAGTATCAATCTTCCCCTCTCTTTCCAGATTTGTCACAAAAACCCTATCTCCAACAGAAATTCTCAATGGATCAATAGGAATATATCTTGAAGTAAATCTCTTCTCAGATTGCTCTTTAAGATCAGCTGATATCTTATCTTCTAATTGAATGATATCTTCTTGAAGTTTACCCGAGGCTTTCATGTCTTCAGTCTGGAGCTCTCTTATTCTGGCAGCTACATCATGCCTGTATCCTTTCAGCTCCTCAAGAAATTCAATACCTTTTTCATTTTTAATCTCTTCTATCCTTAAATTAAGCTTTGTCTGCTTATCAATTAATTTCTCTTTCTCTCTGTAGAGTTCCTTTTTTAATATTTCTATCCTTCTCCTCTCTTCCTCAATTTCCTGTTTATGCATTTGTATATTTTCTACAAGGGCATCTGCCGTCTTTTCCCTGTCATCAAGAAGCTCCATTGATCTGGATAGTATATTCTCAGATGTCCCATATATCCTTGCTATCTCAATAGCATAGCTTGCTCCAGGCACGCCAGTTTGAAGCGTATAATCAGCCTTAAGTGTTTCAACATCGAAGGAGACAGATCCATTCATAAATCTCTTGTCAGAAGATGCTAACTCCTTCAACTCTGAATAATGAGTAGTTACTACAATTCTTGCATCTGTTGATATTAGTGATTCAAGAAATGCCTGTGCAAGAGATGCGCCATGCTTCGGACTTGTGCCAACGATTATCTCGTCAATCAGTACTAAAGATTTTTCATCTGCTGACTCTATCATCTCATTTATAATAAAAATCTGTCCAGAGAATGTTGAAAACGATTCAATAATGCTCTGGTCATCCCCTATATCAGCTAAAATATTAGAAAACATACCTATTACAGAATCAACATCAGCAGGAATATGCAGTCCATATCTTGCCAGAAGAGCGCAAAGACCAATTGTCTTTAATAGAACTGTTTTCCCTCCTGTGTTAGCTCCAGAAATAATTAAGCAGTTATAATCCTCCCCTAGGGAAATATCACTAGGTATTACAGTTTTAGAATTCATT
>JAXHTB010000074.1:0-12570 GCA_034190185.1 Spirochaetota bacterium
ATCCATACGTTCTTCAGGTCGATAAACGGCACCGGAAATCACGACGATGATCGTCCATGGAGCCAGCACATTGACTAATCGATGATAATCCTGAGGCGAACCCTGAGACAGGATTGCAGCATTTCGTCAGGCAGCAAAACTGGGAGATGATTGTCAGGTAGTAACAGAGATAGCAGGCGGGAGCGCATACAGAAAAGAGATGAAGCAACGGCTGGAACTTAACGGCAATGTGCTTGTCGAAGCTAGTGTTGAACTTGTATGCCTGGATAAAAATCTTGAACTAAGAGAATTCCCCTCAGGTTTATTTGAATGATCATATTATTCAGATTATCTTTATTCATTCGGTATTATCATTCATAGCTATACTCATAAATATGGTTATCATTACCAGTTGCATATAAGCGATTTACACCGTCATTCCTTCCATTACCTATACTAATACTGTTTACCTCAAAACTAGTCTCAATGTTTGATGTTTTGGTCCATGATCCATTATAGAAATACTCGCCAATTCCTGAGGAATTCGTTGTATAAAGATAATTCAAACCATCATTTTTGACTTGCCCTATTGTGATAATATCAACAGTAATATTATCTTTTACTATGATTTGTTCCCAAGTTTCTTCATTATAACTCAATTCGAAAATAGTATTACCCATGTCCTGGCCTGCTACATATATCCTGTTCTTATCGTCATTTCGTGCATTTCCTGCACAAATTGAATACAAACTGTTAAAGATAGGAAATACTCCGCAATCTACAACTACCCAACTGCTACCAGACCAGGTATATTCATATACATGATCATCTATTGCTGCATATAGTCGTTTTATTCCGTCATTTCGGCCTTCAGTAATAACCAGTTTAGCATATGTGGAAGCTGAATCGTCAACTTCGATTAGATCCCAATCGCCAAAATTATAGGATAATTCGTATATTGCATCGCGATCAGTAAAATATATTCTTATAACGCCATCGTTCCGGCCATCTCCAATAATTAGACCGTCATCGATTATTGAAGCACTGCATACCCATCCACCTAACCACTGATCAATATTAAAATAGTGTTCATGAACAGAATATTTTGTTATATAAACTCTATTATTAGAATCATTTCTTACATCTCCGATTGCTATTCCACTATTAGTTAGAAAATTGTCACCAAAAGTAATCACATCCCAGTTTGTGTCATTGTAAGTATATTCATGTATTTCGTTTGTTGTTGAGTATACCCTCATTACTCCATCACTACGCCCGTCCCCAATTGCAATATGATTTTGTTCCTCTCCAGTTGTGAAATCCATATCGCTCTCATTCCAGCTTCCCTGGGCTTGTATACCAATATTCACTGTGGCAATGTTACTGTCATCAAAGCCATCATCGACATGAAATATAAAACTGTCGCTACCAGTGTAATCGCTATCAGGAGTATAAACAAGATCAGGCGCGTTGCCTGAAATATCGCCGTGCGTTGGGGCTGTGTCTATGTGCCAGTTAAGAGCATGGTCATCCGCGTCACTTGCTGTTAGTATTATATTGACTGGTGTATTTACAGTTGTATATACAATCATATCATCTGCAACAGGAGGTGTATTGTCACTTGATGCATTGATAGTAATTGAAACTGTGGCAATGTTGCTGTCTTCACTGCCGTCATTTACGTGATAAGTAAAGCTGTCGCTGCCTGAATAAGCGCTAGCAGGAGTGTATGTTAAATCAGGCGTGCTCCCGGCGAGACTGCCGTTAGAAGGGTTACTGTCTATATGCCATGTTAAAGTGTCGTTTTCTGCGTCTACAGCCGTTAGTGTTATTTTGACCTGTATATCCTCACCAGTTACAATATTTATATTGTCCGCCACTGGGGGAGTATTACCTCTGGAATCTGTATTATCATCAGGGGAATCCAGTCCTTCATTAAATAGATTCCCCTTGCAGGATATCGACATAACTAGTGCTGATATTATTATTAAATATAGTAGTCGTGATTTTCTCATTTCTCAATCCATCAACATCTAATAAATTATTTTTTGATTATTATATTCTGATTCCTATTCCCGCGTATAGCGAAAGAAAGTATAAACCCTTGTCTTCCTCAAATATGGAGCAGTGTTCCGCGCCAATCTGAAGCGGTACAGCATCTGTGATTGCGATTGAAAGCATTATCCCAGCCTTAGCTATGAATTCAGCTTTGCTGTTTTCATTGTAATTTGCCGCTTCTCCGTCGGAAACACCATCCTTGTCATAGGATATTGTGTTGTAGCTCACTCCTGCGCCAAGAACCGGCATTATGGAAAAACGCTCAAATATATTATACTTGTACATCGCAGATATTATAGCAGGTATCATTGTACACCTGTCCACGTTTTTCTTCTTCCCTGGAGAATTCAAGAAACCAGCTTCAATTCCAATAGAAAAATTTTGACGATAAAGATTCTCAATATTAAAGCATGCCACAATGCCATAACCGGTCTCTATCAGATCATTAAAACTTCCCAATGGCGCAAGGTATGCACCTCTAACAAACAGATTATAATTTACGACATGAGGGGAGGAGACGTTTGTATCCTCTTCCTCTTTGTCATTCTTGGATTTTGATTTTTCTTCAGCATTTACACTGATCGGTTTTGTTCCAGAAAAAATTCCTGCCATTCTATTTGCAAGGATTTTAACAGCATCTCTTATGGCATCGTCAGTTTCGGCTGATTCTGAATCAGCTAGAGCCAAATTCCCCTCCCTGACATTAACGAATTTCACAGTTACAGTATAGGACCCTAACTTATTAAGGCTTGCCATAACCACAAGATCGGCTGATAGGATCTTACCGATCTCAACTGCGCATGATGTGTCTATGCAGCCACTCATCTGGAATCCCTGTTCTTTTAATATCTCTTCCATCTGGTCGCGTTCAAGTATCTGGAATACATCTGTTTTATATAGAGAAACCTCAAATATATTCCGAACAGCCCTTGCATAGGTTTCTGAGGTATTAACATTGGAAAAATCAAGGATGGCTATCCTTTTTTTATCCTGTGCGTATATCGATTCTGCTAATATTATATGAATCAGTAAAACCACCGCAAATATAATGATGATTCGTTCGCGCATAATTACTTCCTCAATTGTTTCAACTTGCCGTCAACCCTCTCAGCAATCTTTGAACAGGCATTGTCGATCATATCAATATTATCAACTATCTCATCAGTGACAAAAACCACACTCGATCTCTCAACATCGATCACCTTTGCGCTTACGATGTAAGTGCTTCCAAGCTTTTCAACCGATCCGGTTAGGAGCAAATTAACATTTCTTCTTTTCCTGACTTTGCTTAAGTCAACTATTCTATCACTACCCCTTGCTTTGATAAGTTCCCCTGCAATTTTAACAGTGATATTGTTTAATACATTTTTATCAACTACTTTTCCATTAAATGTTTTAATTCCCAATCTAAAACTGAGATCATTCTTCTTAATTTTCTTTTTGATATGTTTTATGATAACCGGCTTTTGCGTTTCTATCTTATCTGTATATACATTCTTAATTTTCTTTCCTGGAGTGAGAGGCTCTATATTATTATTAGGGAAATAGGCATATAATAGAATGCCTGTTGTTAATATCACTACAACTATAAGCGATAAGAGGGCAAGCGCAACCTTAGCCTTAGCAACACTTAAACCAATACCAAGCCGTTGCGAAAGATAATAAAGTCTAAGAACATATCCATAAATAATGTTATATTCGCCAAACTCCTTTAAGGTTTCCATAAGAGCTGTTCTTTTATAATCAAGGATATAATTCTGGATCTTTACAGGCATAGGTTGTCTTAATGCAAACTTCTGTAAAATCCTTTCGAATTTATTTGATTTATTGTTCATAAAAGATCCTCAAGATTATCAATCCCTTTTTTTCTAAGGTAATCAATTATCCTGTCAGTAATTTTTTTGTATTTGTATTCAACCTGTCGCCTGGTTAAGCCAAGTTGTTTAGCTGTTTGAGCATATGTAAAATTATTTATTGCAATAAGATCGAACATGATTTTATCTGTTTCATTGTCGAAATTGTCCATATTCTCAATAGCTTCATTAATTATGATCCTGGATTCCCTAAATCCGTTTACAAATGTAAGGCTAATATCATCAAAGACCTCATCAATGTTAATGTTCGGTCTGCTTTTTCTGTAAAAATCAAATACTGCCAGTCGCAAAGCTCCGTACAGCCATTTTCTATAGTTCTCTATCTCTCCAAATTTTTCAAAAAATTTAATAAATACTTCCTGGCAGATATCCTTTGCATCATCAACATTATCCACTTTTGTGTATACTGCACTAAATATTAATGGATAATACTTACTATGCATCTCAGTGAATAGATCCTTCTTCTTTGTCATGTCGCCGTTTTTTTCGGTATCCTAAATATAAGCGTATAAACAATGTATAATAACCCAAAATAATTATTATATTTAGTAAGAAATTGTATTTTTATTTTGTTCAGAACCACATAATGAGGAATTAAGAAATAATAATTTAAAATTTACAAAAAGATATGTCAACTAACTAAATAGATTCATAAAAAACCGATTGACAATAATAAATTTTAGAATATAGTTTCCCCAATTGAGTAATTAAGAAAAACAATAAGTTTTGAATTAAATATTATCTATTATATTTTTAGGAGGAAACATGTCGGAAATTACTTTGTACCATAAATGGCAATGTCCTTACTGTACCAAGGTAAGAGATTTTATGAAGCAAAAGGGAATAGAGATTACTCTGAAAGATATCACTGAGGATTCAGCAATTGCAGATGAGTTAATCTCAATTGGTGGTAAAAGGCAGGTGCCCTGTCTAGTAATAGATAAGAAACCGATGTATGAGTCAGACGATATTATAGCTTGGCTGGATGAAAAATATAGCTAATAATTTAACTATCGATATAACGCAGTAAACTAGTTTAATTTTTCTATGTTTAAATAAATATTCTATAAATTATCTAATTCCCCATCTTCTTCTCTTCAAACATCTGTAAGTAGGTACGTTATATTCTCCCCTTCTTTTTGATGATATTTTTAGAAGGCTTTCTTCTAAATTATCAGATACGCATCTATACTTCTATAATCAATTTAGCCTTTGATTTTTTAAAGCTGTTTCCTTTTCTCCAATATTGCTAAAAAAAAGTAAAATGTAGTTGACAGAAATTGTATAAGTTAGAAGTATCTAATAAAGTTTCGCGAAATGAATAATATTTGATAAATTAAGCTATATATCATAAAGAATGATTAATATAATGAATTTACAACAAAAGCAGATATTAACTGCTGTTATATTAATACTTTCAGCGCTCACCTTCTTTCTTCCTAAAGAGGTATTTGATCCTCACATCGGAATTGATGTAGATATATTTTGCAAATCTATGTCTAATTTTGCTTCGGATGTTGTTATAACTGAAATTTTCGACAATGAAACTGTAACGAGTATTATCAAGAAGCAGAATGTCGATAAAATTTCATCTGCATCATTTTCAAAAAGGATTACTATAAGAGCTCCTCCCTGCAAATTGCATTAAGAAATGCATCTTACTGTTCCCATGCAGGAACGATCCATTTAGAAATAATATCGATATTATATCATGTTCAGAATAAGTACTCATTGAGTAAACAGGATATCTATGTTTATTACTCTGTAGTACTGCTGAAATAATTATCCAATAATGAAATTATTATAATTAAAGGAGATCAAAATAAATGAAGCTTAAAATATTAGTATCGCTTAGCATCTCTCTTCTATTAGTCCTATTTCTAATTCAATATCCTACTATTGCAGAAGAAGCGCGCAATACAGTAGAGGAATCGAAAGAGAAGGGGGATGTTGAATTGGAAAAAATAGTAATTACAGGAACCAAGACAGAAAGGAGATTGGAAGATGCGTCTGTAAGAACTATGCTTATTACGAGTAAGGATATTGAGAATAAGGGAGCGGAGAATCTATATGAGATAATGAAGGGGATTCCGGGTGTCAGGGTTGAGGAGCAGTGTTCATACTGCAACTTTTCTGTTATAAGGATGATGGGCATGTCGTCTGGGCAATCGCTTATTCTGATTGACGGGATGCCTGTTTATACTGGACTTGCAGGCGTATATGGGTTGCAGCAGATTCAATCAGGAACTATTGATCGAGTAGAGATAGTAAAAGGAGCAGGCTCTGCCCTATATGGATCAGAGGCTATTGCAGGAGTCATAAACATCATTACAAAGGATCCAACAGCGAAACCTCTTTTTGAGGTTTCGGGCAATTATGGCTCATACAACGATGGCAGTTTCAGTGTGTTGTCCTCAACACGAAAGGGAAATCTTGCAGGCGTTATCTCTCTTCAGACAAGCTTCGGGGACGCAATTGATGAGGATGATGATGGATATACCGACAGGGTAGAGACTGAGAATATCGCTGGTGTTACGAAACTTTATTGGTACAACGCATTTGGTTTAGTAGATAGAATAAAGGTGTTTGGCAGCGTGCTGAAGGAGTTCCGTAAAGGGGGTCAAATAGGGAACAAGGAATTGCCCCAGACATGGGATAATCCATTTGCGGAGGCTGCGGAGCATATCTATACAACGAGATATGAGAGCGGTTTTGGATTAAGGAAGAGCTTCGCATCCAATAATGAGTTAAATATGAACTATCATTACTCTCATCATAAGAGAAACGCGACAAACGATGCTGCGCAGGAAGAGGCGTTTGGTGATGATGGTGTGATAGAGGGTGCATCAGAACTTCCCTTTCCATTTCTTGCAGAGGAATTTATTCATGTAGGCGAGATCAGATATTCTCATCCCTTGAAACTTGCTGGGAAGCATTTTTTCCTGGCTGGTTTTCAATATAAAAGAAGCGATTATGAACAGAAGATCGGACAGATAGCATCTGGCACCAGAATGAAGACAACTAAAGAGGCTGATGATTTTGGCGTCTATCTACAGGATGAATATACCCCCTCCTATGTCAAAAAGCTTGCAATCGTTACAGGCGTTAGATATGATTATCATAAGTCAGAAGAGCATTACGATATTGGGGATGTTGATTACAACACAGACTCTGTAAACCCAAGGGGTGCTGTTAAGTATTCCATTACTGATGAGTTGTCCCTGCGTGGTAGCGTCGGCACTGGCTTCAGAGTGCCTTATCATTTTGACGAGGAGCTTCATCTTTGCAGCGGATCGCCAAAGATCGCAAAACCTTCAAGTTTAGATCCTGAAAAATCGGTGTCATATTCCATATCAGCAGATTATGTTGAACATAGATACTATTTTGGAATATGCTATACACGAATTGAAGTAAAGGATAAGATTACCTTTGAACCAACATCAATAACAGGCTACGACTTTGAATGGAGAAATATGGGCGATGCTTACAGCAATACAATAGAAGCAGAGGCAGGCATTGAGGTTATTCGCGATCTGCTTGAGCTGGATCTAAGTTATGCCTTTATGGATGCAAGGTATGATAAGAATCCCTTCAAGGAGTTTGACGCAGAGGTCTGGGGGGATGATGGACAGTCTAAATGGGAGAAATTTAAGGGCAATGGTAAATATATCCCTCGCGCGCCGGAGCAAACGGGTTCAATATCTCTTAATCTGACTCCTGATCCTTTTTCATTCTTAGTTTCAGGCAGATATACAGGGGCGTTATATATTGAGTATTTCAAGGATGATTGTCTTGATGATATTAAGAAGACCGAGCCTTTTTGGATAGTAGATACACGTGTTGCATATAGCTTTGATAATAAGCGCGGGCAGGTCTTTGCCGGTATAAAGAATCTCTTCGATTATGTGCAGGAAGATAAGCGGACAGATGACGCAGCGTTCATGTGGGCACCCTTTACAGGAAGTAAATTCTATGGTGGATGTAAAATTAGATTCTAATAGGTTGATTTACAATCTGCTGTTTATTTATATATAGCGAGTGTTTTTCAATAAGTTGGTTTATTGCGAGGGGATTAAAGGTTGATACTTTTATTCCCTTGTAATAAAATTATTGAAAGGAATGAAAAACAACTTTACTCTTCGTCGGTATTATAAATGATAAATTCCTTTTTATCTATTACCCTGCCTCCTTCCGATAAAAGTATTCTGTACTTGCCCTGCTCTAAATTTTTTATTTCTCCATAGATGATTTTATTCATTGGGGTTATCTTTTCAGTTCTGGTATTTACATCCACCCATATAGCCTCTTTCATTAAAAGGACTACATTTATATTATGAATATCATTTACTTGATTAAAGATGTATACCCAGTTTATCTTCTCGCGAATGTTAAATTCAGGTATTCCAGACATTTTTTTGTAGGTTTCGTCAAGATATGATTTAAATGCAAATTCGCCTTTCTGCTTTTTGCATCCAAAAATAGAAATTGAGATAAGAGCTATAAAAAAAAATATCTGGATTTTATTTATAATTCCTTTAATCATAATATTATTTCGTCTGTTTCTATGAAGCATCTTTAATCAGTGCTATTCTCGAAGAATAGCACTGGTCAATTAATTTAGAGATGTTGAGAAAATTTTATAATATAATATCAGCGTTATTCAACTTTGTATTGATCCTTCGAAAGTTCAATAACATCGCCATTCTCATTATTATCCTTTTTTACATAGTTCTTTTGTTTGATATTATCCTTTATGTTTTTGTTAATTACAAAAAAAGTTTTGATTATACGATAAAGGATATATATAAGAAATAAAAATAGGATTATTTTAATCAGATTCATAAACATATCGCTATCTCCGTTTTAATCTATTTAGAATAATCATTATAATTTGTTTAGTTGATTTTTTATAGGCATTGAATTACTGATTATCATTTATCAGCCTTATCATCTCTCTGACGGCTTCTGCTAGTCCAACAAATATAGACCTTGAGATTATTGAATGACCAATATTAAGCTCCTCAAGGCCTTTTGTTTTTAATACAGGATTGATGTTTAAATAATTTAAACCATGTCCTGCGTTTATTCTTATGCCAAGTTCCAAACCATAATTAGCAGCTTCATATATTCTGTCTATCTCTTTTTTCAGCATGTCAGGCTCGACAGCATCGCAATATGCACCAGTATGAATCTCAATAAAGTCAGCTCCGGTCTCCTTTGAGAGTTCAACAATCCTCTTATCTGGTTCAATGAATAGTGAAACTATAACACCATTATCATGAAAAATATTTATTAATTTCTTAATATTATGAAAATTTTGTTCAACATCAAGCCCACCTTCAGTAGTCAACTCTTCCCTTTTTTCAGGAACAAGTGTTATCTGGTCAGGTTTTACCTTTTTAGCAATTTCAATAACATCATCAGATAGAGCCATCTCTAAATTGTACTTTCCCTTTACGATTTCTTTGAGAGCAAGAACATCCTTATCTTGAATATGCCTTCTATCTTCTCGTAAATGGATGGTAATACCTCCAGCTCCATTCTCCTCGCATATTTTTGCGCCTTCAATTACATTAGGTTCAGCTCCTCCCCTTGCTTGTCTTAGAGTTGCAATATGGTCAATGTTTACACATAAAATTATATTCGACACCTTCACCCTCTCTTTTGCGGTTTATAGAATCTGCCGTTGAATGTTATAAATAATAAATTCATTTTGTCTTTATATATCCCTTTTATATAGAGAACAAGTCTAAACAATGATTGATTGTTAATTGAAGTAGATTGTTGAATTGGCAGGGAAGATATTATCTGTTTATTATTTCCCGCTGCTTATGGTTTTGTTCATTTCATGATCTTTAAGGAAACTGAATCAGGTGATATAGATATAATTTTTGCTTTTTCAATAAATATTTTTGACTTTATTAAAAAATCTAACTCAATTAGTTTTTTCTTTTTATTTTTAAATAATTTTTCTATATTCAATGATACAGTATCAATATATACTTCAACGTCATCTTCGTTTAATTCAAGACCTTCATCATCAGATTTAATATAAATATCTACATAATCTTCACTTAATTTGTATTTGTATTCTTTTTTCGTATTCCTGATCTCGATATTTTTCGTGATTTTTTGGAGACTCTTCTTTTGGAAAATTTTTATTATAATTTTAACATTAGATCGGTCCGACCTAATTTTTCTTGAAAAATTTTTTTTTATGGGAACATCTTTTACAACATCTCTAGTAACCTTTTCTATCGATATATTATTTGTCTGTACAAAATCTACATGCTTTACATAAGATTCCGGACCATTTAAACTGATTTTCTCTGGTACTACTATTATGCTTCCTAAAATAAAATCATCATTCAGCTCGCCTGATATCTTCGGAATAACTTTAACACTTTTGTAAGCCCTTTTTTCAATAGTGAGTCCCACATTTCTTTTCAGTAGACTCATGTCTATATTTTCAGGGATATCTGCTTTAATCACCTCAACCTGGTATTTCTTATATTTTCCAATTATTGGATTCTCTAAATTTACAATTATCTTAAAATCTTTTTTATTAATATTCTTCAGGTCTTCCTTTTTGCCAGATAAAGCAAGAGAGATATAACCGGTTTCCACTTCTGTTATCAGTAAAGCCTTGGAAAGGTTCTCAAAATTAATCGGAATTCTTACTTTGATCTCCCCAATCTTTGTGCTACTGATATATGCCCATACAATAATTGCTAATAGAAGACTTGCGATCTTAGGAAGGATATCGTTTCGATTAAATTGTTGCCATATATTATTTATGATTCTTTTCATTTAATTGAATATTTTTCCTCATACGCTGTTTTAGGATTAAGAAAGAATAGGATCATATTCTTAAGATTTGCAACCTTCACCTTTGAGTGCATCCTGCCGTTTGCCATGATTGATATATCCCCGGTTTCTTCTGATGTTACAGCAATTAGAGCATCGGTTTCCTCTGCCATTCCAAGACCTGCTCTATGTCTTGCCCCATGAAATTTTTTTAACTGTCTTGTATTATTGCTTAGAGGCAGGTAACAAGCGGCTGCAGATATCCTTCCCTGTTGAATTATAATTGCTCCATCATGAAGCTGAGTATTTGGGAAAAAAATAGTCCTTATTAGTTCTTCCGAGACTGTTGAGTTTATAAGTACACCGGATTCAATATATACTCTAAGTCCGGTATTCCTCTGAATTACAATTATCGATCCGACTCTTTCTTCTGACATCGCAATAATTGAATTTACCAGCTCATCCAGCGGAAGGATATCGTTGGAAATTGCGCTGGAAATCCAGTTTCTCTGTCCAAATTGTGTTAAAAGCCGCCTGAGTTCAGGTTGAAATAATATTATTATTGAAATCACAACATAAGAAGTTAGATTCGTGATTAGCCAATTTACAGTAACGAAACCGAGTAATCTTGACATTATAGCAAAGATTATTATTATTACAAAACCCTTAATAAGCTGAACTGCTCGCGTATTTGACAAAAGGGTGTATGCCCAGTAGAATATAACAGCAACAATAAGAATATCTAGAATATTTTTAAAATAGTTCCAGAATACGATTATTATATCAAGAAATTTATCAATTGCAATTTCCATTAATATTGTTTACCTTTTTGATCATTTCTAATGCAGTTAATGCTAATTTATGCTCCTTAACATCATGAACCCTTATTATGTCTGCACCATTTATTACACACAGTGAGTTAAGAGCTATTGTTGCAGGTAGTCTGTTAGAGCCATTATCATAGAGTTTGCCAATAAGTGATTTTCTTGAAAGACCTATTAAGATTGGAGCTTCCATCTTTTTAAAATATTCAAGATTTGATATTATTTGATAATTGTGTTCCACTGTTTTACCAAATCCAATCCCAGGGTCAATTATAATTTTTTCTTTATTTATTCCGTTTCTAATTGCCGTATTCCTGGCATTATCCAAAAAACCATATATTTCACCAATAAGGTCTGAATACTTAGGATTATGCTGCATATTCTCAGGGGTTCCCTTAATGTGCATTAAAATGATATGCGATTTGTATTTTACAACAACATCTGTCATCTTTTTATCAAAGGATAATCCGCTTATATCATTTACGACAGTCGCTCCTAATTTAAGAGCTTCTTCTGCTACTGCAGACTTATATGTATCTATCGAGAGTGGTATATGGTAAGTAAAGAGATCAGAGAGAATTTAAACTTCAATTGAAAAAAATTATTTTTAATAATCCTACTATTAATATATCAGTCCTGTTTAGTTCCTAATCTACATATACTAATTAGTATTATTAATATGTAGTTCCCATTTAAGCTTTTTTTCATCTTTTATGAAGATGACATTCCATAATATCGAATACATTGTCAAGAAAAATATTATTTTTATTAAATTGCCAATTCGGGTTCGTTAAAAAGTTCATTATTAAAATAATTGAATTTTCTAAATCTTTAGGTTAGATTTTAACTAAGTAGAATTTTATATATTCTATAATAGAAATTAGTGCTATTATTACTTATTATTTAATTGAGTGATATGTAAATTAAAATAAATCTCTTTTGAGGGTATTTATCATGAGGAACAAGATTGTAACTCTAGAGGATTACATTGAAAAAGTGAGAGATGGATCAAAGGTTTTTGAGAATGC
>JAXHTB010000075.1:0-12564 GCA_034190185.1 Spirochaetota bacterium
TTAGAATTCCATTGGATTGCTTGGTTTCTTCTTCTTTTCCCCTTTTATGGTATATCTTCTTCATCAGTAAACACTTAATATTATTGAAACATAATAAATAATAACTACTTAGCTAGAGTAGAAATTAATATTATGTATATTTAAGATCTTGCTAAAAGTTGACAATTTTCTAAAAGAAAACAAAAAAATTTATATATAACAAGGTTATTACATAATATAATAAAATTTATAATTGTTCAATAACAATTTTTATTTTTATACAATAGTTTTCATTTATAATAGAAAGATAAGCGCCTTCGGCACAGAAGAAATCAAGGGAGGTCTTCAACTTCCCTGTCTGAGCCTTAATTAATCTATTTATAATAACGATTTCCTGAAATCGCCTGTTTTATAGGCTCAGAAAATCGAAGAATCAAGTAGATAGCAAAGAATGCATCAAGGAAAATTGATAATATATACGTTGTTTAAGATCGAGAAACATGTATCTGTATATAGATCAATTCCTTACTATTGTTTCAACTACTTTGACAATATCTTCAGTATTGCTTCCTGGAGGGAAGATCTCCCTCACTCCAGCTTCCTTTAGCGATGTAGCATCGTCTGGCGGGATTATGCCACCGGCAATGAGAGGTATCCCTCCTTGTAACTTTTCTTCCAGAACGCTCATCAGTTTCGGTATTAGAAGATGTTCATAATTGAGACAGCTTACACCAATAATATCAACATCCTCCTGAAGTGCCATATTAGCCACAGAATCAAGCGTCTGCCAGGGTCCTGTATATATTACCTCCATACCGGCATCTCTCAATGCTGCTGCTATAACCTTTACACCTTGGTCATGGCTGTCCTGTCCTATTTTACAAAGTAAAACTCTTATCTTTTTATTCATAATAGACACCTTGTAATAATATTAATAGAAGATATCAGGACGGCCAAATCCATATACTTCTCTAAGTTCACTAATAATCTCCCCTTGAGTAACTGAAACAGATACAGCATCCATAATACCTATAAAAATATTCCCTTCTCCAGTCTCAGCCATTTTTCGAAGCGATGACAAAGCGCGTTTTGCTTCATCTTGATTCCTTTCTTCTCTGATTCTTATAGTGCGCTCTATCTGTCTGTCTATCTGTTTGGTATCCACCTTGATCTGAGGCGGATACTTTTGTTTTTCTTTTTCAAGTTCATATTTATTCACACCAGCCAAGATCCTTTCACCTGATTCAAAAGCCCTCTGTCTTGCAACAGCAGAATCCATGATCTTCTTTTGGATATAACCTGTATTAACAGCTTCGAACATTCCACCCATATTGTCGATAATTTCGATCTCCTCGCAAATCTTCTCTTCAATATCATTTGTTAATGATTCAATAAAATAGGAGCCTCCAAGTGGATCAGCAACGGCAGAGATTCCTGTTTCCTCTCCCAGTATGTTTTGTGTCATGATCGCCAATCGTTGAGCCTCAGGTGTAGGTGTCCATAGGGCTTCATCAAATGAATCTGTATGCAGTGATTGCACTCCTCCTAGCACAGCAGACAAAGAGTGGTATGCAGAACGCACAATATTATTTTCTGCTTCTCTAGCAGCAAGCTCCACCCCGGTGGTCTGTGCATGAAATTTCATAAGCCACGATTTAGGATTTTTTGATTTAAACTCTTCCTTCATGATCCTGGCCCATATAATTCGGGAAGCGCGGAATTTGGCTATTTCCTCAAAGAAGTTACTGCGCACATTAAAAAAGAAAGAGAGCCGGGGCGCAAATTCGTCCAACTCAAGTCCTGCATTAATAAGTTCCTTAATATAGAACTTAGCAGATGAAAAGCTGAAGGCTATCTCCTGCACAGCAGATGCACCTGCTTCACTCATGTGCTGACCTATGATGCTCAAAGGATGCCATTTGGGGACATGCTTATGACAGAATTTTATATGGTCTATCATACATCTTAGATGTGCATCTAATGGGAACCGGATCATCTGCTGACAGCTCAACCAGTGTGATATTATATCTGCTTGATTGCTCGTTCCTTGAAGGAGATTTAGACTTAATCCCTGTTTTTGTGATAATACAAAATACATAGCAATCAGGACATGTGGGTTGGGCGTATTCAGTGCAGATGACACCTTCTCAAGAGGGATCCCGTCAAAAGCAATCTCAGCATCTTGAAGTGTATCAACTGGGGTACCTGTAACTCCTACGATCTCTCTGTCCATCTTATCAGAATCGTATCCCCTCATGTAGGTATTTGAACATGGCACAAAGCTGATACCGTTTGAGCCTGATGCTATAAGCGCCTTTTGCCTTTTGTTAAATTCTTCAACACTCTGATGTCCTGTTAGGAATCTTTTTGTCCATAATCTTCTGCGGTACATGTCAGGATACACACCACGTCGGAATGGATATTCCCCTGGAAGGCCATAATCAGCATCGTTTTTAATACAAACATCAGAGCTTGTATACACACACTTTATCTCGCTTCCCCAGGATGTTTTGTATCGGTTATCAGAGTCCTTATTCATTGAATAGATCAATTCATCTTTATTTATTTTCATTTTAAAACTCTTATTGATAAGATAAGCGCCTTAAGCGCTAAAGGATCTAAGGATTTCGGGTTTAAGTGATAATGCTAAATGAAGAATTCTGTATCTTTAAATACAAATGTAAAAAAATAAACTGCTTAAGAAATGCATATACATTTTAACAAGGTTAACTAAAATATTACTACTTTAGATCAGAGGGCTAATATAAATTAAATGCAACTAATTGTAAAATAGTTACAACTACAAAATTGTTGACAGAATTACCCATCTGTTCTATTTTTGCAACAACTTTTATATTATATACTCTATTCTTTTTGCAATTCCTGCTTTTTATACTTAAAAGGGTTATTGTGCATATCATTGTAAAATTGTACTGTTCTGGTTAGTTTCAAAAAAAGCGCAATCTCCCTTCTTTACTAATTTTTTCTATATCTTTTTGCATGTTTATATATTTTTACTCTGCGCAAGTCAGTGAATAATTTTATCGTACTTTTCAAAGATAAAGTATTGACTATAATATACAGTTCTCTAGATTATGTTAAGAATGAAAAAGATTGAGGTAAATAAAAATGGATAAAGAAATATTATGTCCCTGGTGCAAAGAGAATGCGACTCCTAATGTGCAACTTATTGACAGAGAAAATGGGAAGGTCAGGGAGAGAAGATGCACAAAATGTGGCAAGGTTCTTGCGGCCTATCTTGTTGGAGAAAGCGATTTTATGACAAGGATGCGAACATTTGAGAATTAACATATCTGTGCAAGTATATAATTTATTATTTTCAAATATATATAAAGATAACAGATAATTATCAACTGCTAACTGGTGATAAGAACTCAATGTATGCAGTTAAATTTTTAAAAGTTTGAGGTATATTATTCGTTCACCGCTGTCCGTTTTTACAGGATAACGGATAACTATTATTAATTTGCTTAAGCGTAATATAGGTATGATTGAAAGGGGTAAAATAAAAAATGAGTGAAAAAAAGGATGGATTAGCGGCCGACCTAGCTGAAGCCACACTGACAGATGAATGGGTGACAGAGTGGGAACAGAGAATAGGTTTAGACCTTAGGGTTGGAAATATTTTTAATCAAAATGTTTCATTTGAGGCAATAAGGAATTTTTCTAACGGGATTGGAGACTCCAATCCCTTGTACCGTGATGAGGAATATGCAAAAGAAACTAGTTATGAAGCGCTGGTAGCTTCACCAAGCTGGGTTGCAAGTGTGTTCCCGCATTGGGTGCTTCAAGGTCTTGCAGGTGTGCATGCAGACCACTCGGCATCAGATTGGGAATTCTTAAGACCTGTATATATAAATGATAAGATAACTCCCAAATGCAAGTTTGTTGGTTTTGATGTAAAGAACAGCAGATTTGCTGGTAAAACCGTATTTGAATATCAAAAATTTGAATACTGGAATCAACGGGATGAACTTGTATCCCGCGGATATAATATGTTAGTCAGATACGAAAGACAGACAGCAAAAAAACAATCTGCTGATGGTAAAGGGAAATATGATCATATTGAAATACCCCATCCCTGGACATATGAAGACCAGGAAAAGGTGGATAAGGATTGCCTTAATGAGGAGATTCGCGGATCAGAAACCCGATATTGGGAGGATGTAAACGAAGGGGATGAACTTCCACAAATGGTTAAGGGGATATTCGGATTAACAGATATGGTTGCTTACTGTGTTGGCGCGGCTCCTGTATCGCTTGCTGCTCACGGTGTTCAACTTAGAGATTATGAAAAGCATCCTGCTTGGAGATTCCGGGACCCTGTGCTTGGTTCATGGGAACCGGTTTATGGTGTTCATTACCTTGTTTCAGCAGCAAAAGGTGCAGGGGCATTATATGCCTACGATGTGGGTGTACAGAGGCATTGCTGGATGGTTAATCTTATAACGAACTGGATGGGTGATGAAGGATGGGTGAAGTCATGTTCAGCTCAGTATCGCCAATTTGTTTATCTTTCTGATGCTGTTTGGTTTCGTGGCAAGGTGACAAGAAAATATATTGATGAGAATGAAGAGCATTGTATTGATATAGAGGCACATGGGATCAACCAAAGAGGTGATGACACTATCCCTGCTTTTGCAACAGTTATCCTTCCATCAAAGAGGAAAGGTGTATCGCCTGTTAAGAATCGATTGCCTGAAAAGGAATATAGAGGTACTGGCAAGGGGGTTTACTTTTAGCATTTATTGGATATTGGAAGATAAAATATTTACGATATATCAGGAGATGCGTTATGAAGTTAGAATACAAGACTTTAAAAGATGCTCAGGAAAATTTTACCTGGAGTGAGAGATGGGAGATTTTCGATAAGGATCGGGATCATCTGAATATTGCTTATGAATGTGTAGATCGTCATCCAAAAGATAAAATTGGCATCAGAATAAAATATAGCGATAGAAGAACCGAAACATACACTTTTGGAGAAATCTCTCGCTGGTCTTCTCAATTTGCCAACATGTTGGAACGATATGGTGTTAAAAAAGGGGATAGGGTTGGATTAATAATGAATCCTTCCTTAGAATATTATGTTAGCTTTTTCGGTACCTTGAAAAGAGGCGCAGTGGCAGTGCCCTGTTATGCGCTGCTTGGGCCTGATGGAATAGAGTACCGCATCAAGGACTCTCATTCCCAAATGGCAATCATAAGCAGAGAGAGAATTGATGTTGTAAAACCTGAATTGGTAGAACATTTAATAGCCTGTGAAGATCTTATGGATATTATTAAAGATGAAGATGATAGTTATACACCTGACACATCAGCGGAGACACTAGCGCTGATCCAGTTCTCCAGCGGAACAACAGGCCAACCAAAGCAGGTTTTATATAAGCATGCAGCTATGACCGTAACTACTGTATTTGCAAAATTTTGGCTCGGGCTTCGTGAAGATGACAGGTATATGTGTACTTCATCACCAGCATGGGGGCATGGGATATGGTATGGCACAGTCGGTCCTATGGTAATAGGAGCTGGAATAGGTGTATGCTCTGGAAAATTTGAGGCTGATATCTTGCTAGAGGCTATGGAAGAATTTGAGGTTACTGTAGTCTCTGTTATTCCCAGAGTTTATAAGGTTCTTATGGAGAGCGGGATAATTGATAATTATAATCTTAAATTCAGGCGGCTTACCTATACCGGATCGAAGATAGACACAGAAGTACAGCAATATTTTCTAGATAAATTCGGAATATTCATTGGAGGAAACTATGGAAATACCGAGTCAGGACCTATAGTTATCGATTTCCCATTTCCGGATTACACACCTAGAATAGGCAGCTCTGGCAAACCGATGATTGGCGTTAAGATGGGAATACTGGACGATGATGACAACGAATTACCCACAAGACAGATCGGGCAGGTTGCTGTATGGCGTAAGGATAAATGGAATCCAATTGGCGATTACGGTTTTTTTGATGAGGATGGCTATTTCTGGCCACAGGGTAGGAGCGATGATGTAATAAAATCTTCCGGATACAGGATAGGTCCTTTTGAGATTGAGAATGTTCTTGAGAAGCATCCTTCTGTTCAAAAGGCAGCAGTTGTAGGCAGTCCACATGAAGAGCGGGGTGAGTTAGTAAAGGCATTTATTATTCTTGAATCTAGTACCAAGCCAAGTGAAGAACTTGTTAAGGAGATACAAGATTTTGTAAAGGAACGACTAAGCATGCATGAATATCCCAAATTGATTGAATTTGTTGACCAAGTTCCAGAAACACCGGATGGAAAGTTAAAGAGAAAAGAGCTTAAGAGAATGGAATATGAGAAAATGGGGGTAAAACTAATCTGATTTTATGAGTTATAGATTATGTTCTTTACTGCTGATTTAAGAATTCCCTCTAAAGTAATTGAGGGAATTTTTATTTTTTTTATTGGATATCATTATTGAAATTGCATAATTTTCAATTAAAAGAAATTTATTACTTGAATACAAATGGAATATTATTATCATAAAAAAATTCTTAGTAACTTAACATATATTATTTAAATTGATATTGAATAATTTTAGTAATACATGAATTGGTATGATTTCTGTAAATTGTGATATTCATAAGATAATTAATATTATTTATCATAATTGAAGTATACAAGATTTATAGGATTCATATAAGTCTAAATAATAAACAAAAGATACTAATAGGAGTGAAGACCCTTATCTCTTGAATAGGTTTTTTACTTATCATCTAACTCCTTAAATATTTTTTTAAACTTAAGGTGCATATCTTGTTAAATATCTATAAGAATATTAGATAAGAAGTCATTCATAATTAATTGTTAATAGTGGAGGATATGGATGAAAGCTATTATAGAGTTTACAGAAGAAAAATTTTTTAAAAGACTAGAATGTAATAATAAATTTGATGCAATCGAGGAGCTTGCTAATCTATTTCAGGATACCAAGGTATGCAGTGATATTGATGATTTGATCAATGCCTTAAAAGAAAGAGAAGAGATAATGAGCACAGGGATTGGATTTGGTTTGGCAATTCCTCATGCTAAAATTAAAGCAGTAAACGAATTATCTTTTGCCATTGGAGTATCAAAGGAGGGGATAGATTTTAATTCAATGGATGGGAAGCCAGTTCATCTGGTTATATTAGTCGCTGCTGGGGAAAAACAGCATAAGGAATATTTAAAGTTATTATCGAATATAATGTCGTTATTGAAAAATGAGGATATTAGGAAGAAAATAATAAATTACGATTCAGTTGAAGATATTTTTAAGTTGTTTAAAGAAAATAAGTAAATCATGTTATTTAATCATGAAATATTTAATAAATATAAAAATAATTTTAATAATATAATATTTACTAGGTTGAAAGACCTTTATTTAAAATCAGAAATTTCTTTTTACATTTTTCACATCTTCTTCTCTTTGGTTGTGGGCATCCTTGCAGGAATAGGCGCAATTCTGTTTCATTACCTGCTGGATAAGATGGAACTTTTTTTTAAACCATCTGAATTTATTCGTTTTTTCTCAATCAGTGATATATTTATTTTTGTCATACCTGTAATAGGTGGTATTGCTATTGCATTTATGATAAAATTATTCCCTGGAGTTGCAAAAGAAAGGGGGGTAGTCAGTGTTATAAAGTCATTGATAATAAATAATGGTTATATTCCAATAAAATCGACTATTTTTCATTTTATTGCCCCAATAATTTCTATTGGAACAGGCGCTCCACTTGGACCTGAAGGACCGGCAGCAAGAATAGGAAGCGGTCTAGGCTCATATATGTCCCAACTTCTTAGATTTAATAATAAAGATATGAGGATGTATACAGCAAGCGGCGCTGGAGCCGCAATATCTGCTATTTTTAATGCCCCGATTGCTGGTGTATTCTTTGGAATAGAAGTTATTCTTCAAAATAATTTTAAAAGCCAGGCTTTGAGCGGTTTAATATTATCCTCAGTAGTATCTGATATCATTTCCAGAACGGTATTAGGTAATAGACATATTTTTACTATTGCAGATTATAGGTTAAACGTTTTCAGTGATTTCTCTTATTTCTTATTATTTGGTATTGTATGCGGTATTGTTTCTTTAACATATTTTTTATTATCAAAATTATTCAGAAAATTGTTTGATAAATTTCTATGGTTAAGGAATGAATTCATAGGGCTTATTATAGTATCATCTGTTTTTGGTATATTTCTGATAGAATATAATGATCTATACGGTGTTGGATACAATACAATAAATAATCTTATTAATCATAATATTGCTTTTGATATAATTATTTCTCTCTTGATTTTGAAAATTGTTTTCCTCGCTCTTTTTCACAGGGCTGGCGCCTTTGGAGGCACATTTGCTCCTTCTTTGTCAATAGGAGCTTTACTTGGGTATTCTTTTTCCTATATTATAAATATTATATTTAATATTAATCTTGATCCAATAACATTTTCTCTTGTTGGGATGGGAGGAGTGCTCGCAGGAATAAACTCCATACCTTTGACATCATTGATGCTAGTCTTTGAGGTAACGAATGATTACAGATTTATTCTTCCTTTAATGTTAGTTTCAATAATTTCCTATCTTGTAGTTATTTATATCAATAAGGGAAGCGTATATTCAATTGAGTTGTTGGAAGAGAAAATTGATGTATCTGAAAGGGGAGAGATCGATCTTTTAGGAAAAATAAAGGTTAAGGAATTACAAAAGACAGACTATGAAGTAGTAAACTATCAGATGCCATTCAGAGAACTTATCGGTGTCATGATAAACTCAAATTATGGCGATATCATAATTGTAAATGATAAAAATCAGTTGCAAGGCATTGTGTCTTTAAAAGAGATACGACAGGCTTTTATTTCAAATGAACTTGTTGATCTTTTAATAGCGGGTGATATTACTTTATCAGTACCTGTTGTAAGCGAAGATGATCCGGTTTCACTGGCAATAAAAAAAATTGAGAAAAATGATATTGATAGTATCCCTGTAGTAAATAATAATGACAAAACTCAAATAGTTGGCATCCTCACTCATCAGGATATTATACATGCATATAACAGGATGTTAGAGGCATGGGAGACAGATCAGTTCCTAATAAATTATTCTTACAGAAAATTATAAAAAAGGTGAATGATTATGGAAGAGATAGAATATAACTTTAAAGAGATTGAGAATAAATGGCAGAAGATTTGGTGTGATAAAAATATATTTAAATCAAGGAGGGATCCATCACGGGAGAAATACTATTTATTGGAGATGTTCCCATATCCTTCTGGACGTCTTCATATTGGGCATATCCGTAATTATACTATCGGAGATTTAATGGCGCGTTTCTGGAGAATGAAGGGGCGTAATGTTTTTCATCCTATGGGATGGGATTCATTTGGGCTGCCTGCTGAAAATGCCGCGATAAAGAATAATATTCCGCCATTCAAATGGACAGAGGATAATATCGCCCATATGAAAATGCAGTTTGGGAAGATGGGCTTCTCCTATGATTGGGACCGAGAGATTGCAACGCATAGAAAAGAATTTTATAAATGGAACCAATGGATATTTATAAAGATGTACGAAAAGGGGCTTGCCTATAAAAAGAAGGCTCCTGTTAATTGGTGTTCCGAATGCGGCACTGTGCTTGCCAATGAACAGGTTGATAATTGCCATTGCTGGAGATGTGAGACTGATGTTACCCAGATGGAATTGGATCAGTGGTTTCTTAAGATAACCAATTATGCAGAGGAGCTTCTTAAAGGGCATGAGGAGCTTAAAGGCAACTGGCCAGAGCGTGTAATAGTTATGCAAAGAAATTGGATTGGAAGATCTACCGGCCTCAATATAAACTTTAAGCTTGAAACAGGTGAAGATTTTCCAGTATATACAACAAGGTCAGATACAGTTTATGGTGTTACTTTTATGGTAGTTGCTCCTGAACACCCATTCCTTAATAGGATCAAAGATCCTGAGATTAGAAGTTTTATTGATAAACTTAGGTGTCAATCAATTATAGATCGTTTATCCGATGATATGGGTAAAGAAGGTATGGATACAGGGATTAAGATCATTAATCCCTTCACAGGTGAAAGAATCCCATTATTTATAGGTAATTTTGTCCTCATGAATTATGGAACTGGCGCTATCATGAGCGTGCCTGCGCATGATGAGAGAGATTTTGCCTTCGCGAAAAAATATGGTATTCCAATAAAACTTGTAATAGATAATCCTGACTCACCAATTGATGTTGATAAGATGACTGAAGCATATATTGAGGATGGTATTTGTATAAACTCAGAAGCTTTTTCAGGAATTAATAATAGGGAAGCAATAGAAAAGATTAATGATTATGCAGAAAAGGAGGGCATTGGCAGAAGGGAAGTTAATTATCGATTAAGAGACTGGCTTATTTCAAGGCAGAGATACTGGGGATGCCCTATACCTATTATCTATTGTGATAAATGTGGAGCGCTTCCTGTTCCTTATATCGATTTGCCTGTTATTCTTCCAACAGAAGTCGATTTTAAGGGGGATTCGAGATCACCATTGCTCTCAATGGATGAATTTGTAAATACGACTTGTCCTCAGTGCAGAGGGAAGGCAAAAAGGGAAACAGACACTATGGATACATTTGTGGATTCATCATGGTATCCTGAAAAATTCACATCGCCAAATTCTGAATCTATGCTTGATGATGTTGAAGCAGATTATTGGATGCCTGTTGATCAGTATATCGGAGGCATAGAACATGCCTGCTTACATCTCCTCTATTCGCGTTTTTTTACTATGGTAATGAACGATCTTGGTCTGCTTAAATGCCGGGAACCCTTTACCAGACTCCTTACTCAGGGTATGGTGATAAAGGATGGCGCAAAGATGAGCAAGTCTAAGGGCAATGCCGTTGATCCTGATGATATTATTGAGAATTACGGCGCTGATACTGTAAGGCTTTTTATGCTCTTTGCCTCTCCACCGGATAAAGACCTGGATTGGTCTGAAAAAGGAGTTGAGGGTTGTTTTAGATTTATCAACAGGGTCTGGAGGTTAATAAATAAATATAAAGATCTTTATATTAGCGATATAAAACTTGAGAATCTAAATCTTAACAGTACATTACAGGAACTTGTAATAGAGCTTCATCGTACTATAAAAATTGTATCTAATGATATTGAGGTTAGAATGCAATATAATACTGCAATTGCACGGATGATGGAGCTTGTAAACAGGATGTATCAGATAAAAGAGGAGGAGTTTGAAACCCCTGATGGGAAGGAGGTTTTATCTGATATATTAAAAAAGCTTATCCTTATGCTTTCACCCTTTATTCCGCATGTTGCTGAAGAGATGTGGGATATACTAGGAAATTCAGAAGAGATTATTGATCATCCATGGCCAGAATATGATGAAACGCTAACAGTACGAAATGAGAAGGAAGTTGTATTTCAGGTAAACGGGAAGATCAGATCAAAGTTAACAGTTCCCTCGGATATTTCCAAGGAAGATATGGAAAAGATGGCAATGGAAGATATAAAAATTAAGGAGAATATTAAAGAGAAGGAGATAATAAAGGTTATTGTTGTACCAGGAAAGCTTGTGAATATTGTTGTTAAATAATTCAGAATAAAATTATGTTAAATAATGGATCTATGATCAGGTTATTAGGGATAAAGGAAAGACCGGAAAAGTATGATGAAGCTGCACAGTTCCTGAAAGATATGACTAACGGAAAGAGGGTATTTATTAAGACTGATAATATAAAGTATGATGACGATAATAATATGCTCTGTTATCTATATTTAAGTAACAGGACTTTTTTGATTTTACATCTAATAAAATTTGATCTTGTTGATGTTTGTCTGGAGTTTGATTATAAATATAAATCGAAGTTTATTGCAAAGACTAATTCAAGTAAAACTTTTTGAAAACAGGTTTTACTTGAATCCTTTATTTTTTAATGTTGGGAAATTACTGATAACTTAAAGAAAATTAATATTCAAAAAACTGATGTATCAAGTAATTATTGATTAATAATTTTTATTTTGCAATATTGTATAGATGAAATATTTCTATACAATATTATTTAATTTGGGTCCCAAGTCCCTTCCAAAATTCCGCAAGCATTTTGTGCTAATTCTGCTGTAACATTACCATCACTGTAATAGTAAGCAACAAAATCTTCCCCCTCTTCTGAAAAGGTGCATGTTCCTAAAAGGCCTTCACTAGGACATTCTGCTACTACAGTTCCATCCATTTCGTTGCATGCATTTTCAACTCCAGACTCACTTGCATCTTCAGTATCACTAAAGTCAAGGCACATATGATACGATGTGGTAGAATCAATAAAATTACAAGCAGCATCAAATGAATCATCATCATCATCAAAGCAGCCAATAAAACTCGTGCCAACGATTAAAGCAAATATTACTATTGAGATTGATAGAACCACTGATAAATGTTTAATTGATAACATCAAAAAACCTCCATATTAGATTATTTATCTTAATTTACAATAATTATTATAAATTTTAATTTTTCTTTATTCAAGTTTTTTATTTATTTTTTTA
>JAXHTB010000076.1:0-12514 GCA_034190185.1 Spirochaetota bacterium
TATTTTTATAGTAAGGATGTTTTACAATTTACTCCTAGCTCACCTGTGTCAGGTGTTTTGTTATAATTAAATACAAACCCGGTGTCCAGTCTTATAAAAAAAGCTAAATATACGTTAATAGGCTCCTTAAACTATGAAGGGATATTACATAAATTATAGATCATAATGCCTTTGAAGATTTTTGTAAGATAACGCTTCTAGCATATGTTTCTTCTTTATATTTTCATTCATATCTAGATCTGCAATAGTTCTACTGACCTTAAGAATCTTAAAAAATGATCTGGCTGATAGATTCATCTTTTTAACAGCCATCTCAAATATATCCTCTGTTTCTTTATCAATTCTACAAAACTGCTTAATCTCTTGATTGGTCATTCTTGAATTGTATAACGTATTGCTATCTGAGAATCTGAATTTCTGAATATCTCTTGCCATGTTTGTCCTTTCTCTAATACTCTCTGATGACTCTGCATCTACTTTATCCATAAGATCACTATATGGAACTCTGTCAACGAGTGTCTCAATATCTATCCTGTCAAGAATAGGGCCTGCAATCTTCTGGAAGTAGCTTCTTATCTTTGATGGGGAACATCTACACGGAACTTCAGAATCGAAGAGGTAGCCGCATTGACATGGATTGCTAGATGCTATGAGCATAATATCAGCAGGAAAGGTAAAAGTTCCACTTGCCCTTGACACTGTGATGTCACAGTCCTCAAGAGGCTGACGCAGAGCTTGAAGCACATCGTTTTTAAATTCTACAAACTCATCTAAAAAAAGAATACCGTTATGGGCAAGAGAAATTTCACCCACGCTGGGGATTCTTCCTCCTCCAACAAGCGCTGCATCAGATGTAGTATGATGAGGAGACCTGAAAGGCGGTGATTTCATAAGGCCCTTCTTTTCATCAAGAGTCCCTCCAACAGAATGGATCATGGTTGTTTCAATAGCCTCTTCCCTTGTTAAAGGGGGGAGTATTGAAGGAATCCGTTTTGCAAGCATTGTCTTACCTGAACCAGGAGGCCCATACATAATCATATTGTGATGTCCTGCTGCTGCTATCTCTATTGCTCTTTTAGCTGTTTCCTGTCCTTTTACATCCTTAAAATTGAGTTTATGGTCCAACACATCATCCCCAGAATTCTCTTCTTTAAATGCAGTTTTCTCTCCCTTAAAAACAGAAATTGCATCAACCAAGCTTTTAACAGGGAAAAAATCTATCTCCTTTATTGCTGAGGCTTCAAATCGATTTTCAAAGGGAATGATCATCTTTGTAAAACCTGCTCTGTAAAGGGTTATTGCCATTGAGATTACTCCCCGTACAGACCTAACATGTCCATCAAGGGATAACTCACCAACCATTGGAATTGATTTCAAATCTATATCTATCTGGCCAGTAGCATTGAGTATTGACATAGCAATAGGAAGGTCGAAGTTGGATCCCTGTTTCTTAGATCCGGCAGGAGCCATATTGACAATATAGTTTTTGGGAGGGAAATCAAATTCCGAGTTTTCTATAGCTGAACGGGTTCTATCCTTTGACTCTTTTATTGTTGAATCAGGAAGTCCTACAATTGTGAAATTGGGAAGTCCCTTAATTATATCGATCTCAATCTCTACAATATGAGCTTCAATCCCATGAATATCTAATGAAATTGCTTTTGATAGCATCTAACCTCTTCTTTTTTTTAAATGTGTTAAATAATAGATAAGCAGTCCTGCAATTATTAAAAAAAGAACAAAAAGCGAGAATACCCATTTTGTGATATAGTTCCCTTTGGAAAGAAGGGCTACAGGATTCCAGCTTGCCTCTATTACTATTCTACCAAGTTTTCCTTTATACTTTTTCGGAATATCAACTAATCCATCACCATCTATATCTATGAAACTTTTAATAAATTCAAGCACTCCGATCCATTCCTTGACCTCTTGGATACCTGGCTTCTGCTTATTCGCATCGATTCTAGCTTCATTTAGATCCTCAATTGGATTACCCATTCTGTCTTTTGGAACAATATCAAGAATATTCCAAGTAAATCCTCCGATCATCTTTATAAATGATGCAGTGAATATGTTACATGCTATTCTGTAGAGTTTTCTATTTGAATCTGTGTAATCTAAAGGTTTATATCCCACCTCTTCGCTTCCAATTGCTATATCAGTTATTTTATCAAATACAATCCTATGAGGATTATAGCTTACCCTGATGCCGGAAACCTGTAAAAAACAGCTTCTCCCCATAAATGGAGCAATGCTAGCTAAAATTTCCATCCCCTTCTTTATTTCCGACGCAAAAAGATAGAAAGTAACAAGGGGGAAACCAGGTGTCTCATCATGACCTATTCCAAATGGCACAGTTCTAAACAGATCACATACTGTAATTTTGCCAGTCTCTCCTTTTAACAGGAAATCACGAATTAGCCCGCTAGATTCTATTGCTACTACTGTATCAGTTGGTACATCTGAACTTTTACGATCTATTTTATCTAAATACCATCTAATGGAATCTGTAATCAGATTTCCAAGATTTGACTCATCCTGTAATATCCCCAAATCGAAATCTGTTTTAGCGATTACATCCCAGAAGGTGTGACCTACATTATTTAATACCTTTTGATCAATTATTTTAATTATTGAATCTATCTCCTTCTGAATCTCTTCATCCCCCTTAATCCTGTCGTCTATCTCTACAATTTTGTATTTCTCTACAATCGTCTTTCCCTTATCAAATATTACATCAAGAATTCCTACATGTTTGCCATACTCCCATGCCTGTACAATAATTGTATTATTAATTATGATAGGTTTGCGAAGTTCAGTATGTGAGTGTCCGCTTACAATAATATCTATCCCAGGGACCTCTTCCGCTAGAATTTCATCTTCAGATTCAGATTTTTTATCTCTTACACCACTGTGAGAAAGGCAGATTACTATATCAACCTTCTCCTTGTTTCTTAGCAATTGTACTATCTCTCTTGAGATATCTACAGGGGCCCTGAATTTTACCGGTGATGCAAAAGGAGCAGTTTTTGCGGCATGCTTCCCCATAACACCGAAAAGACCGATCCTTATACCTTCTCTTTCAATTACAAGATAGGGCTTCACAATACCAGCATTAAAGACCTTTTCGAGAGCGTCATCCTCATTGCTCTCCTTGCTGAATATAGCGCTGGAAAAGACAATATCCGGAATTTCACCCTTATTGTGCGATGATGAGAGTATTTTTGCTAATCCATTGGGCTTAAAATCGAATTCATGATTCCCAAGAGTGACAGCATTGTACCCCATTGCCTTCATCAGTCTAAGTTCAGCACTTCCCTTAAAAGAAACTGTATGAAAGAGTGTGCCCACCATGAAATCCCCGGCATCAAGAATGAGCACTGGGTTTTCTCTTCTCATCTTTTCTTTCTTGATTACTGCCGCAATTCTGGAGAATCCTCCAACAGTTGTATCATCCCCTGTTTTCATAGGTGTGTAGTCAATATTCGGAGAAAATCCCAAAAGATGCGAGTGTAGATCGTTCGTATGGATAATTGTAATTTTTATTTCATTGGCGATAAGAGAAGCTGGAAATGCGATTATAAGCAAAAGGAAAAGATTACAGACATTTTTCATTGTATTTTTGCCATTTTTGTACTTCATGGGTATTATTTATCGATTATTGAAACTAAAATCGAATACGGTTTTTGCAGAGAGTATATATAAAATGCAATTCTAAATCGAACAAATTTCCCTTTACATATATAATTTTTAACCTTTTCAGGATTAAGTTATTTTTCTATTTAAGAATCATATTATTGAGAAATATTAAACTGCACATTTTCAACAATTAACTCTTTTGGTATAGCAGAAGTTAATTCGATACTGTTTTATTTAGTATATATATTGATCAAAACAATAAAGTTTATCTTCTGTCAATAATCTTTTAGTAACTCTAATAAATAGATAATAATAATTCAATTTTAATTGACACTAATATAAGTAAAACCTATCTTAGGCTTCATTATGTAATTATTAACTTTGTTTCAAGATTCAGATTTATTATATCTTGGAGTATCGGAATTTTGAAAGTTTTTTAGCAGAATAACATTTTAAATATAAATAGTTTCAAGATTTCAGTAATATTCGGAGGATAAACCAAATGAAAAAATTGATTATTTCGATCTCACTATTAACAATATTATTTTCCATCCCTTTGCATGCAGAGAAGATGCGAATTGCGATTATGGATTTTCAGGCCAAGGGAGTTGCAAAGTCACTTGCACAGAATGTCGCAGAACTGATCAGGGGAGAGATGATAAACACAGATAGATTTATTGTGGTTGAACGCTCTCAAATGAATCAGATACTAAAGGAGCACGAATTTGGCCAAACAGGCTGTACAGATGTTTCCTGTGCTGTTGAGATAGGTAAAATTCTTTCTGCAAAAAAGATACTCATAGGCACAATCATGAAGATGGGCGGTGTGATTATCATTACAGCAAGAATAGTTGATGTTGCAACTGGCACAGGGGAGTTCAGCGAAAAACAGAAAGCACAATCTGAGCAAAATTTATTCGAGGCTGTGACGATATTCACTAAAAAGCTTACAGACAGAATTGAGGGAAAAGTTGGGACTTATGTCGATGAACAAATTACCACAGAAGAAGAGGTGATAGTTGTTCCGGAAGAAACCTATTCTACTGGCAAACCTTACAGGCATGTTATAGGGGCGAATTTGAGTTTATTACGTGGAACTCTATATCAAAGTTATGAAGATGATAGTGATGATACAGAGACTACGATAACAGGGAAAGAGTTCACATTCGATTATACATTCTTTTTGAAACCTGTTGAGGGTATGAATTTGCCAAACGATCTGAAGGAATTTATTCTACATCCGTCAAAACTCAATATTAGCGCTAATATTGGGGATGAAGAAGAAGAATATGATGAAGGAGGAGACTCTAAAACAGACTGGAAGGGCTTTAATATTGGTGGCGAGTATTACTTTCCTTCCCGAACTGGGATTGCAGCTTCGTATACTTCAGGGTCTGCGACGAAAAAGATATCAGAATACGATGAATGGGATTTAGATATTGATAAGCGGAGTATCAGTTTAGGTGTGAATCAGTATTTAGGCAACACTCACAAGCTGTATTTTAAATATACTAATGATGATTATGATTATGATTATAAAGATTCTGATTATAAATGGGATAGATCAATTGATTGGTTTTATTTTGGGTGGGCCAAAGCCACTGGCGAAAGCTCAAGGTTCCTTTTTAATTTGGAATTTCTTTATGGTTCAGGGAAGGTAGATCATGATAATCGGGAAATACAAAATGACATTTATGCAACCAGAATTCTGTTTGGCCCTGCCTTTAGTCGTTTCGCTATCTATTTTTGCTTTGACATAGGGGTTGAGTTATCTGAAACAGAGTACGAATATGCAGGAGATAATCCTTCTTCTGTTGGATTTCTCTTTGGATTCGGCATTAATCCGGTCTTCTGGTTTGGGGATCGCTTTGGTCTGGGCATAGTTTCCTATTCAGAGATGGTAATCAGGGATTACGATGAATATTATGTTTCCAATGAAATAGAATTAACATACAAATTCGAAATTTCATTTAAGGTACGGTTGTAAAATAAGCCCTCTGACTTCTGCCCGCATTTTTTGCGTAAAACAAGAAGATGCTGGCATTAAAGAGATATGGAGATATTTGATCACTTTCTATTCTTCTAGAATCTGTTAGAATCTGTCCTCTAATTTATCTTCTTGTAAGTTCAAACTGATTTCAGAGACAACGATGAAAGTTAATCAGATTGTTTTGTTAAACGCAAAGGCACAGAGGTCGCAAAGGACCGCAAAAAAAAGAGAAAAAAAAAGAAATAATTATTCATGAGAATGAAAAAATCCTGCTACTTTCTCATAATTGATCAAGTTAAATTGGAGAACGATTTATTTCTTTGCTTTAACATGGATTCTCTGAAATTAGTTTGAACTTACATCTTCTTTATATTCAATCACCTTACCTCTATGATCCACTTATCTCTTATTTTACACTAATTTCCGGGTAGATGTTAGTTGATTCCCTCAAGGGGGAAATAGTAGGATAAAATTCTGTTATGGTAAAATAATCGAATTTTTACCTATTCTATCTTTTCTGCTATGAATTTAGCCATATTATAAACAGTTGCGTCTAGTAAAGCTTCAAAGTTATTCCAATGAGCGCCTCGACTTGTGGCTTCAACATTAGCATCATATAGCTTTTTCTTTGTCTTAATATCATAGAAATGGAATCTAACATTTATAGATCTAATTCTGCCCCAGGACCGTTCAATTTTTATAATATTACTTTTAACATATAAACCTTCATCAGTTGGGAGTACTCTTGATTGTGATTTATCACCTGATATTTTTTTGTTCGGCAATAAATCCTGTAAATACTTCTGCAAACCTAATAGATTCATTTCTTTAATGCATACCTTCCACGCTTTGATTGATCCATAACCATAAGTTTCCCAATCAGATTCATTTAGATTTAACCAACTTACATAGATCTTATTATACCTGTTTAAATCCGGAGGTTTGCTGGTTTCTTTTAGAATATGATATCTGCTACAATTTAATACAAAAAAACAAATTGATAAAATAGAAATTATAAAAATAAATTTTCTCATTTTTTCACCTTTCGAGTATTGTATTATTATAACGTAAAATAAACCATCCGTGGATTATTTTGCTGCATAAATATCTGAATTTTCAAAAATTACGTCCATGTAATTTTTGAAAATTCAGATGCAGTAAATTAACATTTTATCCTCCTTAGTTATTACATTAAATATATCTAGAAATAAATAGTATTCAGATATATGAAAAGTCAACAAAAAAAGTTCAGTCAGCAGGGAAGTTGCACAAAGGTTGCAGCAATTGTAGATTAACAAATGGGTCTCTATTTATTTGATTGTTTATCATTTAATTATATACTTGAATGGAATTGCTGATGAGCAATTGGTTTGACTTTTTGCCATTCCTTTGATGTATGCTCTGCATGCCATAAATCATAATTTCTTTGAAGATTTATCCAGAATTCAAATATAACCACACAGGTTTCATGTGTAAAGTTTATATTTTAGTTCTATGTAGAATATATTATATAATTTATTTGGTAAGCTCTAACTGTTTGTACAACCTTATTTAGGATTTATCTATTGAGGTAATAGTTCAGCTTCTGTTAAAAAATAAAAAATATTCACCACAAGGGCGCAAAGCACACAAAGGAAAAATAATTTTTTTCTTTCTTCTGACATTGTGAAAATTTAAAAATGAATAATTTCACCTCAATTTTCACAATATGTCGCAATTATAAAAGGCTTGATAATTACTATTTGCCGTCCCATCAACGATAGACAAAAATTCACCTTTGCGCCCCAAGGGCACTTCTTCGCTCCCCTCAGGGCGCGTGCTTTGCGCCTTCGCAGTGAAAAAACCTCTCATTCAATGCGATCTCTGAAATTAGTTTGAGCTTACTTTATTTGCAATACATTATTGATCTTATATTCAGAGGTAAATCGAAACTTGATACAGAGGTTTATCGATTATAATATTAGGCTATTTCATGACCAATTCAAATTCAATGCTAATAATATATGTAACGTATAACGATATTCCTCGTTACCTGTGTTTCAAATTTTATTAAATTCTTTCCTTTTTATTATCTTTATGATTGTATAACTAATGAATAAAGAGATTGCAAAAAATGTAGTTATAAAATTTAGTATTCCAGTATTTTAAAATGTAAAGGTAATTGAGCAGATGATAGAGATAAAAAATCTTAAGGTTGACGGTGATCTTGTGCTTGCACCAATGGCGGGTTATACAGATTCACCTTTTAGATTAATAGCAAAGAAACACGGTGCAAGTCTGGTTTTTACAGAGCTTATAAGCGCTGATGGGATAGTACGGATGAATAGAAAGACATTGTCCCTTATAAGATTCACTGATGAAGAAAGACCCATAGGGATACAGATTTTTGGCAAAGATCCTGATATTATGAGCAGAGCTACAAGTATTGTTGAAGAATTGAAGCCTGATCTAATTGATATAAATATCGGATGCAGTACCCGTAAGGTATATAGAAGCGGTTCAGGAGCAGCGCTTTTAAAAGATCCGGAGTTACTCAGATCTATAATAACCAGCATTACAAAAAAAGTAACATTGCCTGTATCTGCAAAAATCAGGATAGGTGATGACGATCAACATAGAAACTATATCGATATTGTCAAACTGCTTCAGGACTCTGGTGTGTCGCTTATTTCTGTTCATGGCAGGACGCGCTCGCAAAAGTTTAGCGGAGAGGCAGACTGGGAGGTTATCCGGGAAATTAAAGAGATTGCTTATGTTCCGGTTATAGGCAATGGTGATATAAAATCCTACAGTGAAGCTAAGGAAAAGCTTATTTTTTCAAGATGCGATGCTGTAATGATCGGAAGAGGAGCTATTGGCAACCCCTGGATATTTTCTGGGTATGAACCCACTATAAAAGAAACAATAGACCAGATAAAGAAGCATCTGAAGATGATGGTGGATTTCTATGGAGAAAGAGGGATAAAACTTGTCAGAAAGCACATTGCTAAGTATATCTATGGAATTGAGAATGCTGGGAAAATAAGATATTCTCTGATGAATTCGGAAAGTAAAGATGAGATTCTCTCACTACTCGAATCGCTTAGTTCAGATATACCAGAAAAATTATCCTGATAGTTTTTCAGCAGGAATTTAAGAAACAATTTGAGAAATTGTTTGTGCAATATATTAAGGAATACAATTACTCCAGCAGCTTTTTTGATATAGCTTTTATATTGATTTCATGAGCACTTCACTTATATAATTATAAATCCCTAGGACAGCATACCGATAGGTATAGTACTCAAATCAACTAATATTTCGATTTTATAAACCTCTTTTACTTTACTTAAATTGGGTTATTAAAATAATCAAATAAAAAATATATTTTATATAATTAATTGTCAACTACAAGAAAATAATGGTAGCTTTTTATTGATGTATAATAAAAACTTGTATAATTTTTACTTTAGTCATTGACTCATTCTGCAAGTACTCAGGATGATCTTTGTTACTAAATATCAGACTAGGAGGAGCGTATATGGTAGGTATTACTTCTTTTGGGGCATATATTCCAGTTTACAGATTGCCAATTATAGAAATAGCTAAGGCATGGGGAATTGCACCGCAAGGAAAAGGGGAAAGGTCTGTTGCAAATTATGATGAGGACAGTCTTTCAATGGCAGTTGAAGCTGCTATTGACTGTCTTAAAGGTGTTGATAGAAATAAAATTGATGGCCTCTATTTTGCAACTACAACTTCTCCATATGCAGAAAAGATGGTCTCAACAATTGCTTCAACAGCGCTCGATTTTGGAAGGAATACAAGAACGCTGGATTTTACAAATTCACTCCGGTCAGGTACAGGCGGAATATTAGCTGCTGCTGATGCAGTAAAAGCAGGATCACTAAGTAATATTATGGTTACTGCTTCTGACACAAGAATTTCTCAGACTCAGGGTGAATTGGAGCAAACATTTGGTGATGGAGCTGCCGCTCTGATTATTGGAGATACAGATGTTGCTGCTGAAATTGTTGATAGCATATCTATATCCAATGAGTTGATAGACGTTTGGCGTCCCAGTTCAGAAAGATTTGTACGCATGTGGGAGGACAGATTCGGATTCGATGAAGGATATTCGAAATTGATTCCGGAAATAGCCGCCTCTATAATGAAAAAAAACAGCATTTCACAACAGGACTTAAGCAGGGTTGTAATAACAGGCCCTACTATTAGAAGGCATAAAGGGATGACAAGATCTCTTGGTTTATCACCGGAACAGACAAAAGATTCTATTCTGCCTAATGTTGGAAATACTGGAACAGCTTTACCAATAATGATGCTGGTAGAAACGCTTGAAGAGGCAAAGGCTGGTGATAATATTCTTGTATTATCATATAGTAATGGGTGTGATGCTATTCTTTTGAAAGTTACAGAAAACATTAATAAAATAAAGGATCGTTCTGGTATTACTGGACAAATAGCATCAAAAAAAATTCTTCCCAATTATCAAAAGTATCTAAATTTTAAAGAGTTAGTACCAAAAGCTCCAGCAGCAAGGCCAGATAGAAATCCTGTTGCTGCAGTGGCTTTGTGGAGACATGCTAAAGACAATCTTGCCCTTTTTGGTTCTAAATGTACTGAGTGCGGCACTCAACAGTACCCTCCGCAAAAGGTATGCGTAAAATGTCATTCTTATGACAAACGAGAGCGTGTAAGACTATCAGATAAACAGCTAAATATTTTTACATATACTCAAGATAATTTAGCTGTTTGTGTTGACCCCCCTGCGGTGGTTGGTGTAGTAGAGTTTGAAGGTGGTGGAAGATGCGCATTTGATATGACTGACAGAGACCCAGCTGAGGTTAAAGTTGGAATGAACGTTGAATTTACATTCAGAAGACTCTTCTTTGATAGAGGTATACATAACTATTATTGGAAGATTAGACCAATTAGGTAAGGAGGTTACTATGGGAGGAAGTATAAAAGATAGAGTTGCTATTGTTGGTATGGGTTGTACTAAATTTGGCGAGCGATGGGATGCAAGCGCAGAAGATATGATAACTGAAGCTGCATATGAAGCATATGCAGATGCTGGCATTGAACCAAAGGATATTGATGCTGCTTGGGTTGGTACCTTATGGGGTTTAACAGGTATGACAGCATCAAAACCTCTGAAGTTGAACTATATACCTATAACCAGGGTTGAAAATGGATGTGCTACTGGATCAGAAGCCATTAGAAATGCCGCATATTCAATTGCAGCAGGAATAAATGATATTGTACTAGCTGTTGGTTTTGAAAAACTAAAAGACCAAGGATACAGTGGACTGGATCTTCCATTCACAGCATCTGGTGGAGGACTTATGGATGATGCCGCAGGCATAGCACCTGCGACTACTGCGCCTGGAATGTTTGCTGTAATGGCGACAAAGTACTTTGAAAGATATGGACTAAGTGCAGAAGAAGGAAAAAAAATGCTGGCTAGAATATCATACAAAAGCCACAAAAATGGAGCATTAAACCCTAAAGCTCATTTTCAAAGAGAGATAACAATTGATCAAGCAATGAATGCCCCTCTTATCTCCTGGCCGCTTGGGCTTTTCGATTGCTGTGGCGTTAGTGACGGTGCTGCAGCAGCAATTCTAGTTAGCGCTGAAAAGGCAAAGGAATTCCGTAAAGATCCATTGTATATTAAAGCGCTTCAGATTTCAATAGGCGGAGAGAACAGACTTAGAGATGATTATGATTATACGCATATAGAGGAGATATATCAGTCCGGTTTAGCAGCTTATAAGGAGGCGGAAGTTAAAAATCCCAGAGAGGAGATCGGCATGGCAGAAGTGCACGACTGCTTCTCAATTACTGAAGCTGTATTTATGGAAGATCTACAATTCAGCCCAAGAGGAAAGGTCAGGGAAGATATTGAATCAGGTTTCTTTGATATTGATGGAGGACTGCCTGTACAACCAGATGGCGGACTTAAGTGCTTTGGGCATCCCATAGGCGCTTCAGGCATTAGGATGATTTATGAAATGTATTTGCAAAGTCAAGGTAAGGCTGGTAAACGTCAAATAAATAATCCAAAATTAGGACTAACAAGTAATCTCGGTGGAGAACCTCCAGGATGCTGTATCAGCACTTTTATTGTTGGAGGTAAGCTTGGATAGAACACTACTGATCAGGGACAATATCTGAAGGAATCTTTTTTGTACACAGATCATCTCCTAATATCAGTTTGTTTTAAGACATATAGCGCTGAATAATTAGCAAATAAAAATTTTCAATACTTTGTGGAGGGCATAAAGCGTCCTCCACAATTCACCTATAGTTAAATTTAACATTCTATCCTTCAATTCATATAATTAATGATAATATAATTTACTTTCATTAATGAATATTCACTTATAGCCCTATAGAGTTACTCATCTTATTAATAATTCCTAGTAATTTATCATTATTTATTATTTAACATTTTTCAAAATATTAAGTAAATACTTTAAAATATTGTTGACTATCAATCCAACCATGCTACGTATGTTAAATACGTATAATTCATAATCAGATAAAGTTTATTTCTTTAATCTTCCCCAGATGTTTAAGTAATATCATATTCATAAAAAACTTCAAATAGAACTTAATCACTAATATGATAGTTATTTAAATATTTATTGGATTAGTATTTATGATAAATTGTATAATCTTAATGATCTAAATGATTTATCTCTTTAATAAGATTCTTAACATTTTATTTATTCGAATAATCAGAAACTTTCAAAATATACCAACTGCTTCATATTTTTTTTGCGATCCTACAACATATCTTATTTTATAGGAAGCCTTTTGAAAAAATAAAATTCTTAAATATAAAATAAACAAAAATTTCTTAGTTTATAACTCACTTAT
>JAXHTB010000077.1:0-12474 GCA_034190185.1 Spirochaetota bacterium
CTCAAGATATCCTAATGCGCCTAGAAAATATAGGGGAGGAAAGCATGTTGGTTTGGATATTCTATATTACCATACTGATGATTCATATAATCCTTTAAAAGTGAATAAAACCACGCCTGTTTATGCCTGTGATAAGGGCGTAATTATTAGAGCAGATTGGAATTATAAACCTATGACTGCAAAGGAATGGTTGAATCAATCTAAGTATTACAAAAAACATCCACGAACCTTTGTCAAAAGATCTTTTGGCGGCAGGCAGGTCTGGATAGATCATGGGAATGGGATAGTAACAACATATAATCATCTTTCTAAAATTGACGATATAATAGATAAAGGATATAATGTACAAAAGGGGCAGAGGATTGGATGGGTTGGGAATTCAGGCCTTATGGGGGAAGCTGAGGAGAAAGATTACGGAATGCATCTTCATTTTGAAATATGGATTGATGGTTTTTATCTGGGATATGGGATGAAAATAAAGGATATAAAAAGATATATCACCTGGATATTTTCAATCCATCAATAAGATTTAAAACCGCTTAAATTTTGGAATACAATCTAAAAAATAGGTACTTAAAAAAATGCTAGTTACAATTCTAACAATTACTATAATTTTATTAGGTATAATTATCGTCTATTTCATCTTTATTGCGCCAAAACAGGATCCAATGAATAAAGCTGAATATTATCTGAAACAGAACATGCTTAATGAAGCAATGGATGAATATAGAAAAATATTAGATATTGAGCCAAATAATTTTATTATTCATAATAAACTTGCAGAACTTTATCTACAGCAGGAGAAATTAGATCAGGCTATTGTACACCTGCAAGAGGTTGAAAGAATAGATAAATACAATTATGAAGTTGAGAGAATCGATGTTAAAAGAAATCTGGCTAATGCCTACTATCTGCAGAATAATATTGAAGGCGCTTTTAAGGCATATATTGAAATAATAGATATATATCCGGACGATATTGAGGCCCTGTATCATATATCATTTATTGTTCTTGGACAGGAAGAATTTGAGATTGCAAGAAGATATTTTGCAAGACTATTAAAGCTGAAAAAAAATGATTTTGAGATACATTTTGGCGCTGGTATTAGTAATTATCAAACTCAAAATATTGATGAAGCTGTTAATCAATTCAGAGCAGCAGTTAAATTAAAACCAGGTTCAGAAATTGCTAACTTAGCTATTGCATTTGCCCTGCATAAGAATGAAAATTATAAAGAATCTATATCATATTCAAAGAAATTAGCTGAAACTACAACAAATATTGATGTACAATTCATATCCAAAAGACTTCTTGCGTTTTGTTACATTCTAGAAGGTAAAGTTAATGTGGGGAAAAAAATATTTGAAGAATTATTGGAGCTATCTAAAAGCAGCAACATGCAGGACAATATATTGCTCATCCTCTATGATCTTGGTTTTGTATGTTTATTATTAGAACAAAAAATCCTTGCCCATGATTACTGGGATGAACTGAATAATATAGAAAAAGGATTTAATAATATTGATGGATTATTAAACCTTTTAATCAAAGAGATAGATAAAACATCTGATCATGAAGAAGGATTTGATATGTCTGCTGCTGACTATATTGGGGATTGGACATCGAATGCCTTTCCAACTAATTTTTTATGGAATATTTGCAGTTTGAAAAGTGATGATATTATAGATATAAAGAACATTGTAGTTAAAGGGAGAATATCTCTTCCGAAAGAAGTTGATGATAAAGGCCCTGCATCTAATATCGATACTACAGATGATGCATTTGATAGAATTGAAAAATTTTGTAGAATTGATACTGAAAATTTCAGAATAATATCTAACAGAATTATATCAAAACTCGGTTACAAGGTTGATGATATACTTCAAACCTACAGGGAGAGTGACGGAGTCGACTTTCTTGCTAAAACAGAAACAGATAAGACCAAAATACTTATATGGGTCAGGAGATGGAAGGATACAAAGGTTGGAGAGATAACATTAAGAAATTTTGCACAGGCAGTTAATGATATAAAAGCAGAATCTGGATTATTTATAACTACTGCTGAGTTAACTGATGCAGCTCATAGCAGTCTTAAAAAACTTAGAAAAGTGACTGTTATCTATCCAGAAGAAATAAATAATCTTTTAAAGGGAATTATTTAATACAATAAATATCTCTTTAGTAATATTTAGATTTAGATTAACATAAAATATATTATATCAACCGGCACCAGATAATGTTTAATTGGCATAGTTATAATTTAAAAAAAATCCCTATTTCTTATATCGATCTTGAAAATAATTACTTTAAGTTAAGCAGGAATAACATTGCTGAAATAAGGAATTCAATATCTACATTTGGACTCCTTACTACCCCTGTATTACTTAACAAGCAAAGCAAATATATTATTGTTTTTGGACATAACAGAATCAATGCTTTAAAAGATTTACAGAATGAATATACAGATTCCATTATACTGGATGATATACCATCCACTCTTTATATTAAAAATGTTATGTTAAAAATATTCAGGAATGAAATAGGTCCCATCGGTAGAGTAAAGCTTTATCTTATTATGAAAAACTACTTCAATTATAATAAAGAAGACCTCTTGAAACTTGCAAAAGATATAAATATACCAGAAAAAATAGCTAAGACAGAGATACTCGAAAAAATTTTCTCTTTGCCAGATATCTTAAAGGACTATATCGATATTAAGAATATCGGTTTTAAAACAATAAAAAATCTCCTGACCCTGCCAGATGATGGCATTTCACTACTTGTTCAATGGCTAAAAATTATTGATATGCGAGTAAATATATTTAAAATTATAGTAGATTATACTATTGATATTTACAAAAGGGATCAAACACTTAAGAAAATTAAAGATATTGATCTTGATTTATTTCATGATAAAAAAGAAAAGGAGAATTTTCTATATAATCAAATAAAAACAATTCGGTTTCCACAATTTATTGAATTAAGGAATAAAGCCGGAATTATTATAAAAAAATTAAATAAAAGTGGAATAGAAGTAGATTTCCCAGAATATTTTGAAGGTAATGAAATATATATAAAATACAAAATAAAGAAAAATGAAGGAATAGACTCATTAAGAAAGAGAATAAATGAAGTTGATACGACTGCTTTAGAAAATCTTCTTAAGCTTGTATAAGGTAATTACAATAACAACCTGCCTATATCCTCCAATACTCTCTTACGTGTTTCACCAAATGATAAATTTGATTTATACCCTGCTGCATTTTTATGACCGCCTCCCCCATTGGCCATTGCGATCTCTGCAACATCATATTCGCCCTTTGTCCTCATACTTACCTTTATTTCACTATTAATATCCTGTTTTATAAGAACACTTGCAATAATTCCTTCAAGGGTCAAGGGGAGATTTATATTAAGCTCACCCTCTGAAAAGGGAGCTCCAGTCTCGATCAGCATATCAGGTGTCAACATCATTAAAATAAGTCTTTTATTGAAATGAACTTCCATAGTTGAGAGCATCTTGGCTCTAAGCTCGAAACTTGCAAGGGAGTTATTCTCATATACCTGTTCATATATCTTAAATGGATCCACACCAATCTCAACAAGATTTGATGCAATCCTAAATGTTTCCGGTGTGGTTTTAGGATATCTGAATGAGCCTGTATCTGATAGAATACCTGTATAAAGAGCCTGGGCAGCCTTGAAACTAGGATCAAAATCATGATGTTTCATTATCTCATATACAATTTCACAAGCTGATGAAGCTTCTGCTTTTATAAAATTAGCCTCGAACTTATCCTTACCCCCCTCATGATGATCAATAATGAATACATCTGTAACCATATTTTTTAAATATTGATAAGCAAGTCCTATATTGTCAAAATCATTAGTGTCAAGAACAAAGACAGCATATTCATTTATATCTTTAGGAAATTCAAATCCATTTTTTAATATATTAATATCTTTATCAATATCAATAAAACGGTATTTATCAGGAATAGGATCTGAGTTTAAAATAATAGAGGTCTTACCCAAATTTTTTAAAAGCTCGTTAAAGGCTATCTCAGCACCTAATCCATCACCATCCGGACTCTCATGTGTTGAAATAATAAACTTATCATGATGGGAGAAAAAATTGTCTAAATTTAATATTCCATGAAACATAGAATTATACCCTGCCAGTTTCATTTATTTTTAACAATGGGAATCCCATCTCTTCCCTGATATCAATATACTGAACAGAACATTTTTTTGCTAAATTTCTAACCCTAGCAATATAACCTACCCTCTCAGTCACTGAAATAGCGCCTCGAGCATCGAGCATATTGAATGTATGAGAGCATTTCAGCACATAATCGTATGCCGGAAGAGCCAATTTTACATCAGGATTTTCAAGTATGGCAATGCATTCCTTTTCGTAAATATCAAACAGCTGAAAATGAATATCAATATCAGCAACATTAAAATTGTAATGAGAGAACTCAAATTCCTCTCTTAGATGGACTTCTCCATAAGTTAAATCCTCATTCCATTCAATTTCATAAACATTATCAATACCCTGTGTATACATACAAATCCTTTCAAGTCCATAAGTTAATTCAACAGAGATAGGGTCCAGCTCAAAACTTCCGCATTGTTGGAAATATGTAAATTGCGTAATTTCCATTCCATCAAGCCACACCTCCCATCCAAGACCAGATGCACCAAGGGTTGGAGACTCCCAATCATCTTCAACAAATCTTACATCATGTTCTTCAAGATGAAATCCAAGGTAACGTAATGAATTAAGATATAGTTCCTGAATATCAACTGGAGAAGGCTTCATAATAACCTGATATTGATAAAAATTCTGTAATCTATTAGGATTGTCACCATATCTTCCATCTGATGGTCTTCTGGATGGTTCTACATAAGCGACATTCCAGGGTTCAGGACCAAGAACACGCAAAAAAGTAGAAGGATTAAAAGTTCCAGCTCCAACTTCTATATCATATCCCTGAATGATAATACATCCCTTTTGTGACCAGTATTCATTAAGCTTTGCTATCATATCCTGGAAAAACACTTATTCCCTCATTGTATAATGTTAAAAATTAAAATCAGAACTATTATTTTCCTGACTTTTTCGGACTAAAGTTATTCAGCTTTTAGGAAAACATATCTTTACTAAATTTGGTAGAGGACCTAAATAGCACTATGTTTTTACTATTTCCCTAGTTTACTAGAATGTTTATAAATATGAAATAAGTTGAATTATGTCAAGTAAATAATTTGATCTATCTATACAGAAGCATTATATAAAGATAATAAAATCTTAATGTTATAATACTGATGCTTTGCACCATTGGATAAAATAAATGAATTCAATTGCGCCCTAGTTTGTCTTAGTATATAGTATAATCGATCAAAATTATTATTGACTTAAGGAAAGAGGCTGATCAAAGTTAACTAATAAAGTTATAATATTTACATACAGGGAATTTTGAAATATGTTGTTTATTAAAATTCACCTAAGATACAAATTTTATATAGCAGCATTGAGCCATTTAACTCGGAAGATGCTTATATTGAAAAAATAATTAAATTAATAATGAAGATAAACTCAGTTTCTATAAAAATTAAACCTAACAACACAGAATCAATCCAATATGTTAAAAAGCTCATTAGTATATTAGATAATAAGGGAATAAGAACACTTTTACCAGATTACGATATACTAAAAGATAAAGAACTAAGCCCTTACATTTCCAATCTAGAAGATTACATCAATCTTCCGGATATAGTAATTGTTATTGGCGGAGATGGCACTCTCCTTGGGGCTGCCCGGCTTTATGCCGGCACGAATATCCCTATTTTCGGGATAAACAAAGGAAGACTCGGTTTCCTAACAGAATTTATGCCGGATGAAGCTCTCAATTATCTTACACAGATTATTGACGGGAATTACGAGACAAGTGAAAGATCGATGTTAGAAGCGATCCATATAAGAGAAAATGAAATAATAAATAGCTCCTGCTTTCTCAATGATGCTGTAATTTCCAGAGATTCGCTTTCGCGGCTTGTTAAAATTACACTTGAAATAGATAATCAATTTCTAAGCGCTTACACTGGCGATGGTTTGATAGTATCATCGCCAACAGGTTCAACCGCATATTCTCTCTCTGCAGGAGGCCCGATCATCTTGCCAAATATCGAAAGCGTATACATCATAAATCCGATCTGTCCACATACTCTCACTATTAGACCAATGGTTGTTTCTTCAAAAATGGTTTGCAGAGCTCGGATTGAATCAGGTTTAAAAAATTTATTATTGACAATAGATGGCCAGGAAGCTATTCAATTACAGGAAAAGGATGAAATTCTTTTTACAGGATCAGATAAAAAGGCCTTTCTTGTAACTCACCCAAAGCGAAAATACTATGCAATACTCAGACAAAAACTTGGCTGGAATACACACTTTACTGATTAGGTAATTATAGATGCTGCTTGAACTGCATATAAAAAATTTTGCCCTTATAGAAGACCTAGAGATACAATTTGAAGAGGGACTTAATATTCTTAGCGGTGAAACAGGAGCTGGGAAATCTATCCTTATTGATGCCCTGTCAGGTATTCTGGGTGAAAGGATGACTACTGATATAATAAGAACAGGAGCTGACAGATCTATCCTTGAAGGCGTCTTTGATATCACGAAACAGATGAGGATAAAAAAAATTCTGGATGATTCCGGCATCGATTGTGAAGATGATGTACTTTTTATTAGAAGGGTTCTTCACTCGACAGGTAAAGGACAATGCTTTATAAATTCCACACAAATACCACTGTCTAAACTTAAGGAGATATCAAACTATCTTGTTGATATTCATGGTCAAAATGAGCATCACAGTATTACAAAGATCTCAAGGCACAGGGAGCTTCTTGACAGTTTTGCCGGACACAATAATCTTGTAGAAGAGATTAACGCAATATATAAACAGCTGTCTGATCTTCAGGAAAAGATTGCTTTATCTGAAATAGATGAAAAAGAGAAACAAAGAAGAATTGAGTACCTGAATTTTGCAATAAATGAGATTAAATCTGCAAATCTATCTATTGATGAAGATAAGAATTTAAAAGAAGAGTCAACAATCCTTTCTAATGCAGAAAAACTTTTTGCTGAAATAAACAATGCTTCTAGTCTTATGAATGATGATGAAGGAGCTATCCAGAAACTTAAAAGGATTGAACATAGTCTGTCTGCTATATCAGATTATGATTCTAAAATCCTTCAAACATTAGAAGGGATCAAAGAAACGCTATATACTCTTGAGGATGCATCACAATTTCTAAAAGATTATGAAAAAAATATAGACTTTTCACCATCAAGACTAGATGAAGTAGAGAAAAGACTATCAATAATTCAAAACCTGAAAAAAAAATATGGCAATTCAATAGAAGAGATTCTAGAATATTTGTCGAATGCAAAAGAAGAACTTGATGGAATTACTTCTGCTGATGAAATGATGGCAAGTCTTAAAGAGGAATATACAAATACAATAAAAGATGCAAAGGAAACTGCCCTTAAACTATCCCAAAAAAGAAAGTTAGCAGCAGAAAAATTAGAAATGGGTGTTATGAGTGAACTTACTGATCTAGGTATGCCAGGCGCTGTTTTTAGGATATCTATCAAAAGAGAGATCAGTCCTGATGGATTGATTGAATCTGATAACAAGAAATATGTCCTCTATCCTCACGGTATTGACAGGGTCGAGTACCTTCTTTCGGCGAATAAAGGAGAAGAACTAAGGGAACTTAAAAGGGTTGCCTCAGGCGGAGAAATGTCGAGAATAATGCTTGCCATAAAAAAGGTTATTCTCTCATTCGATCTTGTTGAAAGCCTTGTCTTTGATGAAGTGGATGCTGGTATAGGAGGGAAAATTGCGCAGATCGTTGGCAAAAAGCTAAAATCACTTGCAGCGAACAGGCAGGTTCTTGTTGTTACGCATCTTCCACAGATAGCAGCAATGTCTAACTTACACCTCTCAGTAAGAAAAGGTAATAACAATGGAAGAATTACTACTGAAATAAAAAAATTAAATAGAGATGAAAGGATCATAGAAATAGCCAGGATGCTTGCAGGTGAAAAAATTACAGATATAACCATGAAACATGCAGAGGAGATGATAAACCTTACCAATTTAGAATAATAATATGAAAAGTCATCAATTGAGGAACTCGCATAAGGAAAACATCAATATTACTGATACTCTAACAAACATTACGGATTTAATTATTCATCACACCAGCATCTTTAAGCATATAGACCTAAAGAGGATACTAATTTGTCTTAGCTCAAACAGGGGAAACTCAAAAAACGGTGTTTACGGCAAGCTTGTGCCCTTAAGGTTCAAAAACGGTTCTGAAAAAATCCAATATAAAGGCAAGATCTATGCAATGCCTAAAATAGAAAACAACAAATTAGACCAATTATATATAATATATTTCTACTTCCCAAAATTCTTTGATATTGATCCATATCATAAATTGAGTGTTATATTTCATGAACTGTATCATATAAGTCCGAAATTTAACGGAGATATCCGAAGAATGGGAAAGGTTAAGGCATCACATGGACACTCAAAAAAACACTTCGACTCTCTTTTTGAGAATGAAGTTCAAAATTTCTACAAATATATATCCCAAAGCAAATATATGAATTTTCTGCATATGGATGGGAAGACAATCCATAAGAAGCACAATAATGTATACTGCCGCAGGATGAAGGTACCAAAGCCTGTAATAATTGGACAATCGTAATTATATGAAGGAGGGAAAAGATGGCAATTAGTTTTGAATTAACACCGGAGCAGGAAGAGATAAAACAACATGCATGGGAGGTCGGTAAAAAGGAGATTGCGCCTATTGCCGCAGAAATTGACGAAAAGGATGAAATGCCATGGGAGCTGATAAAAATGATGGCAAAGCCCCCGCACAGATACACGGCAATGTATATCCCAAAAAAATATGAAGGAACAGACTGGCCAATTTTAGATATATGTGTGGCTGCAGAAGAGATCACCTATGCATCACAATCAGCTATGGCAGGTATGCTCATGGAAGTCCCAGGGCTTGGAGCTTCAACAATTATGAATGGAGGCAAAGAGGAACAATGTAAAAAATATGTGCCATCTATAGCAAATGGAGAAGCATTTACATCCTTTGGTTTAACCGAACCTTCTGTAGGATCAGATGCTGCCGCCCTGGAGACTATTGCTGAATATAAAAATGGTAAATATATTCTTAATGGAAGAAAAAGATATATGAGCTTTGCTCATGCAGCAGATTATAACGTTGTAATAGCTAAAACAGATCCTAGCAAGGGGGCTAAGGGCGTTAGCGCTTTTATTGTAGAGAAGGGAACGCCAGGATTTGAAGTCGTAGAAAAAGTTCCAACCCTAGGATGCAGAGGGCATCAGGACGAGGAAGTGATATTTATGAATTGTGAAATCCCACAAGAGCAACTAATAGGTGAAGAGGGTAAAGGTTTTAAATATGCCCTGTCTACATTGGATAAAACCAGGATCACACTTGCCGCCGGATTCTTAGGACTTTCCAGAGCGCTCTTTGAAGAAGCAGTTAATTATGCAAAAAGCAGGTTTGCCTTTGGCCACCCTATTGCCGAATATCAACTGGTTAGCTTTTCATTGGCTGATATTTCTATAGAAATCGAATCCGCTCGTATGCTGATATATAAGGCTGCCACTCTTGCGGATCGCGGTAAAAAGCATACTACAGAAACATCTTCTGCTAAATATTTTACATCACAATTGCTGCTTAAGGTTGCGAATCTCGCAATTGAGGTTCATGGCGGTTTTGGCTGTACAAAACGACATCCTGTAGAACGCATGTACAGAGACGCGCGTACATGGGTTTTTGCGCAGGGAGCCCCATACGTTCAAAGGCTTGTTACAGCCAGAAGTATCTTTCCAGAATTGAATATTAGATAACTTAAGCTGGTCATTATCAATATATCTGTTAATAATTAATGCATTTAATCTAATTATACTCTAATAACATCAATTTTCTCTTACGAAGTAAGGGATTATAGATTCCTTACTTCTACAAAATCAACTGCTGATTCCAGCACCTTAAGGACTGTAGCTTCATGAGCAACTTCAAATCTTAGACAGACTCCACAATCTGCGCTTATCGATTTGGGGACTGGTATCAGTTTATGGGGCACAGAGGTTGAGATCAGCAGTTTTTCTGCCTTCATAGCAGCCGTGACATTTTTAAAAAGCATTACCTTGTACATCATGGAGAAACAATTCTCCCTGCAGAGAAAATGGTTTCGGCAATATTATACATATTAGATACAGTCCCAGTTCCGATTGAATCACCGATTTGAAAATAATTGACACATGTACCACATAATAATACTGTTGATCCCTTATCAATCATGATCTGTAAATCTTCAGAAGTCTGAGTATCCCTAATAGCCAGCTTAACACCGCTGTTATAGAGAATGATGATTTCCGGTGTAGGGGTTAATTCAAGAAGTGTATGGATAAAAGCCTTCATCAATGTATCCCCAAGTTCATCATCACCCTGCCCCATCCTATCTGACCTTAGGAGAACAACAGTTGGGCCAGAGACTGAACTTACAGCATCATCAGTACTAATTGTACAATCAGCAATAGTCTTCTCAATGACTATTTTAATTACTCCTTTAGGTATCTTTTCATAGCTAATATTATAACCAATACTTTGCACAAACTGTTTTATGCTTCTAAGGGCTTTTTTGCTATCAACTAAGATCTCAACCTTTTCATTATTTTCAAGGGCATTCTTTATTAGAATTATTGGTTCTGGTAGTGAAAGTCCTTGTGCATCTATAATTTTTGCCAATCTTTTCCTCCTTTTTATCTTTCCCTATTTGTTATTATTTCAATTGCCTTCAAGGTTTCGGATATATCCTCTTCTGTATTAAAATATCCAATACCAAAGCGTACAGTCCCCTCAGGAAAAGTCCCAATGGTCTTATGTGCTGTTGGAGCACAATGAAGACCAGGTCTGGTCATAATGTTGAATTCCTCATCAAGGATTTGAGACACCTCAGAAGGACTCATATCTTTTATAGTAATTGATATAACTGGAGCGCGTTCAATATTATTTTCATTACCATAAATTATTACACCTTCAATATTTCTAAGCCCATTAATAAATATTTGAGTTAAATCTCTCTCCTTTTTAAATATAGTAGTAATACCGGTTTTTTCAATGAATTCAATCCCTGCTCCAAGGGCTATAATACCAGGACTGTTGGGTGTCCCAGATTCAAACTTATCAGGCATAGAATCGGGCTGTTCCTCTCTTTCAGAATTACTTCCTGTCCCACCAAATATTAAAGGTGTCATTTCAGCCTCAAGTCCTTTACGTATAAAAAGTCCACCGGTTCCCTGAGGGCCATATAGACTTTTATGGCCCGAGAAACAGAATATATCAATACCCATATCTGTCACATCGACAGGCACAGCTCCAGCGGATTGAGCGCCATCCACAATAAGCTTAAGATTCATATCGTGCGCTATTTGTGAAATCTCCATTATAGGCATTATAGTACCTAATATATTGGAAGCGTGGGTTATTACAATAGCCTTAGTATTCTTTTTAATAGCTTTTCTAATATCTGAAGGGTCAAGATCACCATTACTGCTACACTGAGCAACTGAGTATTCTATGCCATGCCTATTCAAAGCATTTAGTGGACGCATAACAGAATTATGCTCCATGCTGGATGTTATTACATGATCGCCAGTTTTAAACAAACTAAACAAGGCTATATTTATAGCATATGTGGCATTACAGGTTAGCGCTATCTGTAATGGGTCAGGTGATCCTATCAGTTCAGAAATTGAATCCCTGACCAAGTAGATTTTTCGTGCTGTCTCAACAGACATCGAATGTCCTGATCTACCAGGATTAGCGCACCCCAATTTTAAAAAATTTTCCATTAAATTAGAATGTAATTCTGGTTTAGGCCATGAGGTAGCAGCATTATCAAGGTATATTATTTTTCTATTTAACACTCTCAAATAATCCTTCAACTCGAGTTTTAATCTGTCCTATGTCACTTTGTGAATAATCTGTAACAAGTCTCATAAAAGGGAGATTATAATTCTTCTCAATATGTCTCCTAACTTTATTTGATTCCACATTATAGCCATGACATGCTTGCAAAACTATATCAATTACTACATCCGGCTTATATTTATCAATCAATTTATCAGTCTCAGAAAGACGTCTTTCATTGGGAGTCATACAGGCACAGGGAATTTTCAGATATCTTTCAGCTATTGCCCTTATAGGATCACTTGTCCCTTCAGCTATATACTCTGCAAAGGGTTTAAGGCCTACACAGGAATCGATTGCAACAATAACACCACCTGACTCTTCAATTATTTTAAAGACTTTTGATGCATCGCCAGCAGTAGG
>JAXHTB010000078.1:0-12429 GCA_034190185.1 Spirochaetota bacterium
TCTGAATCGGATTATTCCTCCCAACAGTGACAGACTGATCATAAGCTACAGGCGGCAGTCCGGTTGCAACATTTATACTCACTGTAGCTGTATTGCTGTCTTCTATACCATCATTTACATGGAAGGTGAAGCTATCTGGTCCAGTATAGTTAGTAGATGGAGTAAATGTGATGTTTGGCGCTTCACCTGTAATAAAGCCATTTGAAGGATTTGTGTCGATAGTATAGGTAAGCGGATCTTCATCAGCATCGCTTGCTGTAAGTGTAATATCCACAGAAACATTAGCAGTAGTAGACACATTTTGGTCATACGCGACAGGGGCAGTATTTTCATCTTCTGATCCTACAAGTTGCATCAATATTGTAATGGAGATATCATCTCCATTTGAAATATCATAAACCTCAGACATTCCCCTGTGAGTTACAACATCATCAGCATCTTCTGCCTCTGCAAGGAATACTAAATTATCCCTTGGTGTCAGTTCTATAGTTGCGACATTAGTATTATTGCTATAACTTTTCTCAAATATCTTCCATTCTTCTTCAAAATCATCTTTTGTATATTCACCTTCTTCAAGGCTGCTGATATCATAAATTGAAATAATTATTTCATCTATATAATCCGGCGCATCTGCTCTATTTGCCCTGTCCAACCCGCTGGTGGAAGAGATAAATTTATGCTCTTCTAACCCCTTTTCCTGAAGGCAAATACTAACACTTGCCATATCGGTTTGCAAAGCACACCCTAGGGCAGAAGATATTATGAGAATTATTAAACTTAATACTGTCATATTCCTTTTCATGATCAACATCCCTCCAATGAATATAAATAACAGCTATCAATAAAGAAGCATCTATTTGTAAAGATAATTGCAAAAAACTGAAATTCACTATCTATTACAATTCTAATTATAGATAATAGAATAGAATTTTAGATAGTCTATAACCATTAGTAAAATATTAACTTTATCTTGAATAGTCAAGCTCTGATTTTTCTTTTTTTTATCTTTTAACTTTTACATCTTTATAATATAATTTTTTTCAAAATTTATAGAACCCATTATTAAATTTCAATAAACTGCAATTTTTTCACCTGAAAATAGTAAAGATCCTAAAAATAACAGATATAAAATCATTTTTTCATTATCAAATAATAATAATCAATCGATATTGGACCTTATCAGCTAAACAATATTATTGTCATGGTTCAATTAAATATTAAAATAAAGTAAATTTCTTAAAAATTCACCTATCATCTTCAGATTTTGTACAAGTAAAATAATTATGAATTGACTTTTAAAGCATTATTTTAAAAAATTGTAAAAAATTGATGTTTTACATAAAGTTGCCATTTACGATTTAGATGATGATAAAACTCAAAAACAGGCGATCATTGAAAATTATGAACAGTAGGTTTTTATATAAATTGTTATTTACAGTTATGTTTTAATTGATTTATTTGTCATTGCTCTTTATTATGATCAAACAATTTTGCTTTATATCTTCCTATTATTTTATTCAAGAATTAACAGATTTACAGAGGAAATTAGTATGAAATATTGGAGAACCCCACTTGATCAGGAGACCATAGAGGTAAGCAAAGGGGAAGTGGTTATCATAGAAGAGCGTTGCAAGGGTTGTGAATTCTGTGTGGAATACTGCCCTCGTGATGTTTTGCAGATGTCCTCTTTATTTAATATCAAAGGATATCACTATCCTGAGGTTGTCGATGATACAAAATGTGTTAACTGTCATTTCTGCGAGGTTATCTGTCCAGAATTCTCCATTTTTTCAATTGAAGCAAAATAAACAAACATATTCAAATGAGCACTATATTGTTGATAATTAAATTATCAGCCGATCACGTTTCAGCTCAGAAGAAACTGTAAATCCGAATCATTGATTCATGATCCCAAAGGATCCTAAACTGGATCAAACTAAGTTTCAGTCGTTGTCCCTCACGCTTGACGTTGCATTATTTATATAAAATTTAATAAAAAATTACCAGTATATAAGCAAAGGTAAAAGAACAATAGGCAACCTAAAACAATTGAACTGAATCTTTAAATAACATCAATAATAATAACATATTCAAATTACCTGGAGGAATAAATTGTCTGGCAAAGCTGTTATGACAGGAACATATTTTATGAATGGAGATGAAGCCTGTGCTGAAGGCGCACTTGCAGCAGGTTGCCGTTTTTTTGGAGGTTATCCTATTACTCCCGCAACAGAAGTAGCAGAACGCATGGCTTTAAGGCTGCCTGAGGTTGATGGTATCTATATACAGATGGAAGATGAAATGGCCTCAATGGCTTCTATTCTTGGGGCAAGCTGGGGTGGTAAAAAAGCTATGACCAGCACTTCCGGCCCGGGACTTTCACTTATGCTTGAAAATATTGGACTAGGTATTTGTACAGAGACCCCATGCGTAATTTGTAATGTGCAACGAGGAGGTCCAAGCACAGGTCTACCTACACTAGTTGCTCAATCTGACATGATGCAGGCTCGATGGGGGGCTCACGGCCATTACGAGATAATTGCGCTTGTACCTTCCTCTCCACAGGAAATGTTCGATTTTACAATAAAAGCATTTAACCTTAGCGAGGAATTCAGAACTCCTGTTCTTATAATGGCTGATGAAGTTATTGGTCATATGAATGAAAGGGTAGTGATACCGGAAGAGAATAAGATAAAACTTGTTGAGAGAAAAAAACCGAAGGTCCCTCCTGATAAATTTTTCCCGTATCATCCAGATCCTGATTGGATTGCACCTATGGCATGTTTTGGCGATGGTTATAAGGTGCATATAACAGGACTTACCCATGATGAACGGGGTTATCCTGGTATGGATGCAGATACCCAAGCACAAATGATGGAGAGGCTTGTCAATAAGATTCGCAAACGTGCTGATGAAATTGCCGACTACATTTTTTTTGAAATGGACGATGCTGAAATAATAGTTGTAGCCTATGGTATTACTTCCAGATCAGCAAAAAAGGCTATTGCAGAAGCCAGGGGGAAAAATATAAAAGCCGGTCTTATAAAACTTAATACTGTATGGCCATTCCCAGAGAAAATGATAAGAGATCTCGCAGGAAAGGTCAAAGGCATGATAATGCCGGAGATAAATCTTGGACAGGTTGTGCTTGAACTTGAAAGATGTGTATGCGGCCAATGCCCAGTAATTCTTGTACCTCATCCAGGAGGATCTATAATCAAACCGTCAGCAATCCTGAAGGCAATTGAAGAAATATAAAAGGAGTAATAATGGAAAGTAAAAATGTAAAACAGATACCCCATCCTCAGGATGAACTATTACGCACTGACAGAATACCTCATATCTGGTGCACAGGCTGCGGAATAGGCACTGTTTTTAGTTGTATTCTTTCTGCTATTCAAAAATCAGATTATCCGCTAAATAATATAGCAATGGTATCCGGTATTGGATGCACAGGGCGCATGGCAGGTTATATTAAACTGGATTCATATCATACAACCCATGGAAGAGCCATCCCATTTGCTACAGGTCTTAAACTTGCAAAACCTGATGGCGCTGTGCTTGTTGCATCAGGCGATGGGGACCTCTTTGCTATTGGTGGGAATCACCTTATACATGCAGCAAGGAGGAATATGGATATTACTGTTGTCTGCGTAAATAATTTTAACTATGGCATGACAGGTGGACAGTTAGCCCCAACCACACCCTTTGGCGCGAAGACAACTACTAGTAAAATCGGCAATGCTGAAGAGCCTTTTAACTCCTGTTATATTGCTTCAGCCTGTGGAGCAGTTTACGTTGCCCGTTGGACTTCCCTTCATATCCGAAGATTAACTGATTCTATTTCTAAAGCAATGCATAAAAGCGGCTTCAGTTTCATTGAAATACTTGCTCCATGCCCAACATCCTTTGGCCGTCATAACAAGATGGGAAAGTCTCTAGATATAATAAAATTTTATCATGATAAATCCATAATCAAAAACAATATCAATCCGCAGGAAGCAGTTGTAGACTTTAATAATAATATTGTTGTTGGAGAATTTGTTGATATCGAACGCCCAACATTTCTTGAAAACTATGAGCTTATAAACAGCCGTGAACTTGGAGATTGGCCTAATCTAGAACAAGGCACTGAAATACCAGAGAAATAAATTATGGGATCATAAAAATGTATGAACAAACTGAAAAAGAAATACTAATTACAGGCTTTGGGGGACAAGGAATTGTGCTTACAGGAAATATCCTTGGGAAGGCAGCTACTTTATATGATAAAAAACATGCCACAATGACTCAGTCCTATGGGCCTGAAGCAAGAGGTGGATCTTGCTCATCTCAAGTTGTAATCAGTGAAGAAGAAATCCTTTTCCCATATGTTGAGAATCCCCAAATACTCATCTGTATGAGTCAGGATGGTTATAACAAAAACAAAAAATCCTTGATCAAGGGAGGACTACTTATCTGGGAAACTGATCTAGTTAAAACAACTGAAAATGATAAAACATGGGGGCAATTTAATATACCTGCAACACGCTTTGCAGAAGAACTCGGCAATAAGATGATGGCTAATATAGTTATGCTAGGATTTATTTCAGCAGTTAGCAAATTTCTTTCAACAGATTCCATTCGTGATGCAATTCTTATTTCCGTACCCCCAAAAACTAAAGAACAAAATTCTAATGCCTTTGACAAAGGACGTGAATATGGTTTGGAAATATTAAAAAGTCATACTATGCAGGACAAGAGGCGTAAAAACCAGTGATTCCAAAAGAAAAATTTAAAGAACGCAGAAAAGCGGTACTTCTTGTCGGTTCAGGTTATGGTCCGCTAAAGGTGGCTGAAGACCTTGCACAATCAGGCATACCTGTAGTATGGGTAACTGAAGCTCACCATTTCCTAGAACTATCTGAACAAAAAGAAGATTTCATCGAGTTTCCAGAGGACCTGAACTACCAGTTCAGACCACTCTATCTTAGAGTAACTAGACACCCGCTAGTTACACCGCTGACCAGAGCAATAGTAACTTCAATAAACAATAGTACAAATGGGTTCAAGTCTACAATTCAACTGCAACCGCAATATATAAATTATAACCTATGCACAGGATGTGGGAAATGCATGGAGATCTGCCCACTAATCGAAAGCGATCATCCCCCACTATTGCGTACTCCATCTTATTGCCCATCCAGGGCGCTTGATATGGATAAACGTTATATCAGCCCGTGCAGGATAGAATGTCCGCTGAATGTCAATGTCCAGGCATATATGGCTATGATAGCTGCTAATCGTTATGATGAAGCACTTGCAATCATCAGGCAGGATAATCCCATGCCAGGAGTATGCGGCAGGGTATGCCATCATCCTTGTGAAGACTCATGCCGTCGTAGTGAAATAGATGATGCAGTCGCAATACGCGGGCTTAAACGATTTCTTACTGACTATGAGGCAAGAACAGTACGTCCTCATCTCAATATGCCAATACATTCGCGACGCCAAGAAAAAATAGCAGTAATCGGTTCTGGCCCTGGAGGTTTGACAGGAGCCTATTATCTTAATCGCGCTGGTTTTAATGTAACAGTATTCGAAGCATTATCAGAACCTGGCGGTATGCTTAGATACGGAATAAACTCATTTAGACTGCCCAGATCGATCCTTAATGCTGAAATTGAAGCTATTGAAGATACTGGCGTCAAGATACAAACTAACATTCAAATTGATTCTGTTGAAGATCTTTTTGAGCAAGGATTTAACGCTGTACTGCTATGTATAGGCGCACATCGTGATCTAAAATTAAACATCCCAGGTGAAGATGCACAAGGTGTATTTGGCGCAGTTGAGATGCTTCGATCCTTTAACCTGGGAGAGAAGGTGAAAATCGGAAAAAGCGTCGCAGTAATCGGAGGAGGCAACTCCGCTATTGATGCTGCTAGAACCGCTGTTAGACTTGGATCGGAAAATGTTACAATATATTATCGTCGAGAAAGAAAAGATATGCCTGCAGATGAGAATGAGATCATCGCAGGTGAAGAGGAAGGTATTCAGATAGAATATCTGGCATCCCCTGTGCGTGTGCATATAAAAGAAGATAAGATTAGCGCACTTGAGCTTATTCGCATGCAATTAGGCGATCTCGATGAAACTGGAAGAAGACGACCAAAGCCAATTGAGGGCTCAGAATATATTGTTAAAGCAGACACACTAATATCAGCCATTGGCCAAGAGCCGTATTTACAAGGCTTAGAACTTTCAAAAATAATTGCTACAGACAATCAAGGCCGAGTGTCAGTTGATAATATATTGCAAACTTCATATAAAGGTGTTTTTGCAGCTGGAGACGCTGTCACAGGCCCCTCCACTGTAATAGATTCAATGGCACAGGGGAAAAAAGCAGCCGGTCATATAATCGAATATCTTACTAAAGAGCCTATTGATTTCACAAGGCTTACTGCTGAATCAAGGGGCACAGGGGACTATCTTGAGATTTTAGACACTATTCCAAGGCAAAGGCGTCCTGAACCTGCCCAGAGGCAGCCAAGGGTTAGACAAAATGATTTTGAAGAAGTCGAATTTGGATTTACAGAAGAGCAAGCAATAGTAGAAGCTAAAAGGTGCCTTCAATGTGGATCATGCTGCGAATGCCTGGCATGTGAAACTGCTTGTAGTGACATAGGAGCAATTGATCATTTTGTAAAACCTAAGAAAATCAGAATTTTAAGTCCCAGCATCATTATTGCAAATGAAGATGAGATGAACCATCTATCCTTAGAAGATGCAGAAGGCATTTACCATATTGACAAAAATAAAAACACAAATGATCTGTTAAACCTGATGATTGCAGGCAGTTCATCAGCAGGCCAAGCAATGGTCAGGGCAGCAAGTCTACGTGAATCCGCAATACCTGAAATAAGCATTAAGACGGACATCCCAGTTGTTCCGGACATTGGAGTTTTTATATGCACATGCAACGGCACTATGGCTCCGCCTGATGTATTAGAACAGATTATGGATATGATATCCAAAATACCCAGGGTGAAACATAGTGAACTTATTTTTTCGTGCTGTCATCCAAAAGGAGCTGAGCGTATTGCCAAATCTTTTAATAAACATAGACTTACCAGAGGAATCGTTGCTTCTTGTGTCTGCTGCCCGCTTGAATTTCAATGCAATTCATGCAATGACCAACGAACACGCGCTCGAATTCATCTTTTCGACACACTTAAACTCGAACGAAGCCAATTTGAAATGATTAACCTTAAGGATAATCTCAGCATTGGGAATCTTACTATTGATGATATGATGGAGATTTCACGCGACATGCTTCGCAATGCCTATATAAGAGCCCATTTCAGGGAAAATCTGCATCAAGGTTTTACTGAAATAAGCAACAAGATACTGATACTTGGGGGTTCGGAAATTGGCATCAATAGCGCAATAAATCTTGATCAGCAGGATTTTCAGGTTCGTCTGGTTCATCAATGCAGACTTGCACAAGATTCAGGATTACCTGAAGAAATTAGCAACCGTAGAATAGATATGAATTTTGGTAAATCAATTGAACATATTAAAGAAGCATCTATTGAAGAAATCAGTGGTCATATAGGAGATTTTACAATAACCTATAACATAAACGGCAAAAAAGGTATATGGAACGCAGATATGATCTGCCTGACAGATACGAACATCCTTCCTTTAGCAATTCATGAAGATATGAGAGGATTAAAAAAATTGTATCGTTATAATTTTTCTTTTTTTCATACACCTCAACCAGGCTTTTACAGGATTCTTCCTAGGACAACAGAAAGGATGAGTATGCCAGGAATCGGCACAGCGTTAGCAGCACAGGTTGCAAAGGCAGTAGTTGAATCTTTCTTAAAAGACCATGAACTCAGTCCACATATAGACACTGAACTGTGCCGCGGTTGCGGCCGCTGCGAGGAGATTTGTCCCTTTGGCGCAATCAAAATGATAGCCGGCGATGATGGAATCTATCATTCGGAAATTATTCGCCATAACTGTGTTGGATGCGGAGGATGTGTAGGATTATGTCCAGTAACCGCCATGGATATGCCTTATTATTCAAATAGACTTTTTAAAGAGGTCTTTGAACGGACACTTGATTGGGAGAGGGATTATGAAAAGAGCTAATATTCTTGCTATCTGCTGTAATTGGAGTCCCTGGGCCTGTTATAATGCAGCCGGAATGGCAAGGATGAGTATTCCTCCGAACATCCGAGTGAAACGCGTAATGTGTATAGGCCGCATAAACCAAGCGCTTATTCTAAGAGCATTTGAGTACGGCGCTGATGGAGTTATCCTTCTTGAATGCAAAGATGAAGACTGCCGATACGGACCTGGGCCAGAAGTCGGCCATACAAATGTCGCACGTGTAAGAGAGCTTTTGCGACTCATTGGTATTGGTCAAAAGAGACTTGTTGAGAAAAGCTTTTTAGCGCATGAAAAGGAAGAAATGGTAACAGCTCTCTGGGAATTTGCCAGAGAAATTGATAAAATGGGGACAAATCCAGCAAAACCAAGACAGGAGCGTGAGGTATCGTGAGCCTTGAAGATCCAAAAATTGATCAGATATTAAAAAAATACAAGTTATACCAATGTCTTGAATGCGGAAAATGTTCAGCATCCTGTCCACGTCTTTTAACAGGTAAAGATTATTCCCCCTGGTTAGTTTCACACAAACTAATTTCTGAGCGTGATGACGAGGCTTTTATTGAAAATCAGGTATGGGAATGCCTTACATGTGGTCTATGTGAAGAGCGCTGTCCCTCTGGTGTTGACTTTAGCCACTTCATTCTGGAGATGCGCACACTCCTTGCTGAGGACAAAGGGCTAAAAGGTTTTCGTTCACATGATGGAGCTCTTCATTCATGGATGAGATTAATGACATCACCTGATCTAGTACAGAAAAGGTTAGACTGGGTTACTCCTGACCTAAAGGTTTCTGATTCAGGATCAATTGCATATTTTACAGGCTGTGCCCCATATTTTGATGTATTTTTCTCTGGAATTGAAGTTGATACTCTATCTATTGCTAAAGACAGCATCAGGTTACTAAACTTTCTTGACATCGAACCTGTATTACTTGAGCAGGAGCGCTGCTGCGGCCATGACCTGCTCTGGACAGGAGACCGTGAAAATTTTGAAAGTCTCTGCAGATTAAATTATGAAACCTTTAAGGCAGCAAATCTTGAAGAAATTGTTGTCTCATGCCCTGAATGTTATCTTATTCTTAGTAAATATATGCCAGAGGTTATCCCTGAATTCGATATTAAAACCACACTTCTCATTGACCTTCTGGAGAAAGAGGTGAAAAAGGGAGGGAAGGCTTTTAAATCGCTAAATAGCAAGGTTACCTTCCAGGATCCATGCCGACTTGGACGTTATCTTAAAAGATACGATACTCCTAGAAATTTGCTTGGGAAGATACCTGATCTTGTTTTCCAAGAGATGGAGAATTCCGGAAGAAGCGCTGTTTGCTGTGGTACAAGCTGTTTTATAAATTGCGATGTCTACTCCAAGCGAATTCAAGTCAGCAGGTTAAGAGAAGCAAAAGAAACAGGCGCAGATATGATAATTACAGCATGTCCAAAATGTATGATTCACCTGACATGCGCAAAAAGAGATCCCCTTAAGAATGAATCCCTTGAATTCAAGATTAAAGATCTTATCAGCATTTTAGCAGATCAAATTGAATGGACAGAATAACTAATATACAACAAATTATACATTACTCATAAGATTTTAAGGAGCATAAATGGAAGAAACAACTGCTGTTGAAGAAATAAAGATTGGAGTGTATGTTTGTCATTGCGGACTTAATATTGAAGGAGCAGTAGATTGCATGAGTGTTGCAGAATATGCATCCCAGCTTAAAGATGTAGTTTTATCAAAAAATATAACCTATCTCTGTTCAGAACCAGGGCAGGAACAGATAAAGCAAGATATAATTGAAAATGGAATAAATAGAGTTGTAATAGGATCATGCACACCAAGACTGCATGAACCCACCTTCCGTCAATGTCTGGAAGGAGCTGGACTTAGTCCTTACCTTATGGAAATGGCAAATCTACGGGAACAGTGTGCCTGGGTGCATAGCCATAACCGTGATGAGGCTACTATTAAAGCAAAAGATCTTATAAGCTCAGCCGTTGCGCGGTCAAGGCATCTATTGCCTCTAACTGATACTGAATTAAAAATAAAAAAATCGTCTCTTGTTATTGGAGGCGGTGTTGCAGGGATACAGTCAGCGCTTGATCTTGCTGACGCAGGTTATAAGGTCATACTTGTTGAAAAAGAACCTAGTATAGGAGGTATAATGGCCTGGTTGGACAAAACATTTCCAACCATGGACTGCTCTATTTGAATTCTGGGACCTAAGATGACAGATGCCGGTCGGCATCCTAATATCACACTCCTAACTTTAAGCGAAGTAAAAGAGATAACAGGATATGTTGGCAACTTTCATGTACGTATAAAAAAACGCGCAAGGTATGTAAAAGATGACTGCTCTGCATGCGGAGAATGCGTAGAGGTCTGTCCTGTTCCTATTCCTGATGAATTTGAAAAAGGGCTTGCAACCCGAAAAGCAATATACTCTCAATTCCCACAAGCAGTCCCTTCTACTTATGTAATAGATATCGATCATTGCCTTGGACATAATCCAATTATATGCGGTAAATGTATTGAAAAATGTGAGAAAAAAAGTATAGATTTCAACATGAATGATGAAGACTTAGAATTCGATGTGGGTACTATTATTGTTGCAACTGGATTAGAAATTTACGATCCCACTATTCTTGATGAATATGGCTATACAAGATATGAAAATGTTTTAACTAGTGTTGAATTTGAACGCCTAATAAATGCCGGAGGACCCAGCAAAGGTGAAGTTATACGTCTAAGTGACAGCAAAGTCCCAAAATCTGTTTCCTTTATTCAATGTGTAGGTTCTCGATCTCAGAACCGCGGTCATCCTTATTGCTCAAATGTATGCTGTATGAATACTATAAAGGATACAATAATGCTCAAGGAGCATTATCCAGATATGGAGGTCAAGGTGTTCTATATCGATATCCGAGCATTCGGCAAGGGATTTGAAGATCTGTTCCGTCGCAGTAAAGCAATGGGGGTTAGGTATATTCGCGGCCTTCCGGGATTCGTTAAAGAAGATCCAACAACTAGAGATTTAACGCTTTCAGTTGAAAATACTGCGCTGCGAGAGCTGGAGACTCATAAAAGTGAAATGGTAGTCCTTGCTGTGGGACTAAAACCGCCAGAAGAGATGAAAATAATTCAGGAAATGCTTGCTCTGCAAAAAACATCTGACGGTTTCTATCTTGAAGCTCACCCTAAACTATTGCCAGTGGATTCAGCCACACGAGGTATATTTTACTGTGGGTGTGCTGAGGGTCCAAAAGATATAAAAGACTCTGTTACACAAGCCTCTGCAGCCGCAGCAAGAGCTATGAGGATAATGAATCCAGGACAAATGAAGGTAGAATCAATTACAGCAGAGGTTGACCCTGACAAATGTACATTTTGCGGAATATGCGCAAAGGCATGTCCATATAATGCCATCACCGTAGATAGAAAGAAAAAAATCCCGGCTCATGTTACAAGCGCTGCCTGTGCAGGTTGCGGTAACTGCGTTGCCGAATGTCCCGAAAATGCAATCGCGATGCATCATTTCACTGATGATCAGATTATTGCCCAGATAGATTCTATTCTCAAAGAAGAGACTGAAAATCGTATTCTTGTCTTTGCATGTAACTGGTGTTCATACGCAGGCGCGGATTTTGCAGGTATATCAAGGCTTCAATATCCCGCTAATGCAAGGCTGATACGTACAATGTGTTCTGCAAGGGTATCTGAAAAGTTTATTTGGCATGGTTTCGAAAAAGGCGCGCCTGTAATACTTGTTTCTGGTTGTCACATAGGTGACTGTCATTACATAGATGCAAACCATTGGACAGAACGCCGAGTAAAAAAAGTCCACAAAAAAATGGAAAAACTTGATATTAGAAAAGAAAGACTTCAGCTTGAATGGATAAGCGCAGCTGAGGGTATGCGTTTTCAGGAGGTTATGTGTCAAATGGAAGAGCTTCGAAAAAAGGTGACTCCTGAAGAAATTATTGAAACTCAAAGTATATTGAAGAAAGAATTGTAAAAAAAAGATAACAGGACTTTACTAAAAAAATGAACATTGGTAAAGTCCTGATAAAATTAACACTTTATTATAAAAAAAAATATCCAACACATACACACCAGGAATTTCTTTCCTTTAATAACAAAATAATAAATAATTTCAAAAAAAATGGAACATTCCAATGACAAATTGGTTCTAACCTATAAATTATATCAAACAATATCATCTTTCTAAATTATTTATATCTATTATCAAAGTAGTATCTCAACAAA